>JAVWYC010000031.1:3897-13044 GCA_036661755.1 Mucinivorans sp.
AGCAAAGGGGTGACACGCAGAAGCCTCCGGGCGCTTGGCGCGGAGTTGTGTGCTGAGAGAAAAACGTTTTTTATGCTCGCGTGGCAATTAAATATATTCGTGTAGAAGGTCGAGCGCGCGCGCTTGATCTTCTTTGCGCACCGAGAGCGTGATTTGCTCGCCAATGATAGGCATAGCGTTGATAAGATCCTCGCCATTGACGGCGCAATCTATATCGTTGTCGCGCAATAGGCCTGCATCAATGTAGGCTTCGCTTGCCGAATTATAACGTTTGATAATCACAATGTCCATGGTGATGTTGTATTAAATGATAGATAAAATATTTTTCTTGGGCCTGTTTTTATTTCCTAATGATTTATTGTTGTCTTAAATAATAGAGTAAAAAGCAAATCCCAAAAAGAGTGTGTCGAGCAATAGAAAAGAGAGTCAAGTAACTTGACTTGTCAAGTAAAACGTAAATATAGATGAAAAAAATATTATTACCAACTATTTCTATTATGGCGATCGTTAGTTTTGCGTGTGATGGCCCTCAAAAATCACAAATCAAAGTAGGCGACTATCCTCTGACGGTTGAGGGTTCGACTGTGGATCAGTATTTTGGTCGTGCGGTGAGCGATCCATATCGATGGCTGGAAAATGATACATCAAGTCAAACGGCTTTGTGGGTGAAGGCCGAAAATGAGGTTACCGAAAATTATTTAGCTCAAATTCCATTCCGTGGAGCAATCAAAGAGCGATTGCGCGAACTGTATGATTACCCAAAGATAGGTACTCCTACGCGTCACGGTCAATACTATTTTTTCTTCAAAAACGATGGTCTGCAAAACCAAAGTGTGCTCTATTATCAAAAGGGACTTGAAGCCAAGGCGGAAGTTTTTCTCGACCCAAATTCGATGAGCAAAGATGGCACAGCGGCTTTGGTGTCGGTTGATTTTTCGACAGACAATAAATATTGTGCCTATGCGGTGGCGCAAAGTGGGTCGGATTGGGTGGAGATCCGAGTGATCGATATTGCCACGCGCGGCGAGTTGCCCGACCAAATTAAATGGGTGAAATTCAGCGGCGCCGCTTGGGGTGTAGGTGGATTTTATTATTCACGCTACGATGAGCCCAAAGGGTCGGCTCTGAGCGCGATGAACGAATATCAAAAAGTGTATTTCCATAAATTAGGTGATCCGCAATCGGCCGATTGCTTGATTTATGAAGATTCGTCCCACCCGCTTCGCTATTTTTCGGGACAAGAAAGTCGCGATGGGGCGTGGCTCTTTGTCTCGGGTTCGCAAGGCACGAGTGGCAACGAATTGCTCTTCAAATCAACACGTTACAAGGGTGATTTCCGCACTCTGTTCGCTGGTTTTAAGTACGACTATTCGGTGGTCGATGTGGTGAATGATCGTGCGTTGATTCTCACGAACGATTCGGCGCCCAATTTTCGTCTGATCGAGGTTGATCTTGGCAGCGCGTCGCTTGTCAGTCGAGACATAGTGCCCGAAAGCGAGAACCTGCTCCAATGGGTCACCACCGCCGGCGGAGCGATCATCGCAGGGCATTTGGTCGACGCTGTGACACGTGTGTCGCAATATGCGATGGACGGCACTCTCACTCGTCGGGTCGAGCTACCGGGTATAGGCACCGCGATTGGCTTCGATGGACAAAAAGAGGATACCACGGTTTTTTATGGTTTTTCGAGCTTCAATGTGCCGTTGACTTCATATATGTATAACATAAAAGATGGTCTGTCAACGCTTTATAACTCCACCCAAGTGAAGTTCGATGTTTCGCAATTCACTGTCGAACAGGTTTTTTATTATAGCAAAGATGGCACCAAAATTCCGATGTTTTTGGTCTACAAAAAGGGGCTCAAGCGCGATGCCTCGGCTCCAACGTTGCTCTATGCTTATGGCGGATTTAATATTTCGTTGACGCCAAGTTTTTCGGCCTCTAATATTTTGCTCTTAGAGCAAGGCGGCATTTATGCGTTGGCCAATATACGCGGAGGGGGCGAATATGGCGAGAAATGGCACCAAGCCGGTATGCTCGAAAATAAACAAAATGTGTTCGACGATTTTATTGCGGCAGGGGAGTATTTGATACGCGAAAAATATACGTCGAACGAAAAATTAGCGATCGCCGGTGGTTCAAATGGAGGCTTGCTCGTTGGCGCGTGCTTGGTGCAACGTCCTGATTTGTTTGCCGTTACCTTTCCGCAGGTGGGCGTGCTCGATATGTTGCGCTATCATAAATTCACAATTGGCTGGGGGTGGGCTGTCGAATATGGCACTTCTGATGTGGAGGCTCAATATGATTTTTTGATCAAATATTCGCCACTACACAATATCAAAAAAGGGGTCGATTATCCATCCACCATGATCATGACGGCCGATCATGACGATCGTGTTGTGCCGGCTCACTCATTTAAGTTCGGCGCCACGCTCCAAAAAGCTCAAAGCGCGTCCGGTTTTACAAATCCAATCTTGCTCCGCATCGATAGCAATGCCGGACATGGCGCTGGTAAACCAATGAGCAAAGTGCTTGATACAGAGGCAGATAAATGGAGCTTTATGCTGTGGAACACAAATTCGCAATACACAAAAAAACAATAAATTAACGTAAGTCAGCCGTGAGATAAACGATTGAAAATCAAGAAAATATGATCCCAACAAACAATTCCAGAATCGAGATTGCAGATGTATTGCGTGGTGTGGCCATTATGGCTATTATCTTGTTGCATTCGATCGAACATTTCAATTTTTATTCATTTCCCGAAACATCCGGCTTTCTCGCCTTCACCGATCGCGTAGTGTGGGACGGTCTTTTTTTTACTTTTGCAGGCAAGGCTTACGCTATTTTTTCGTTGCTTTTTGGCATGAGTTTCTTTATTCAAGATCACAATCACACACTCCGTGGCGGTGATTTTCGTGGTCGTTTTGCTTGGCGATTGTTCTTGCTGTTTTTGATCGGCAACCTAGACGCGGCTTTTTTTACGGCCGAGGTTTTGGTGCTCTATTCTTTGGTTGGCTTTGCTTTGATTCCGGTTTGCAGGCTCAAAACGCGTACCGTGCTTATCATTGCCGGGATTTGTTTGATCCAACCGATGGCCTTGGGGCAGATGATTTATGCCTTATTGAATCCCGATTTTGTGGCTGGCCCGCCTCTTGATGCGCCCTATTGGGCGACAACTTTTGCAGCCCAACAGGGTACTGACTTTTGGGTGACGCTCAAAACCAATCTATGGGAGGGGCAAATTGCATCCTTGGCTTGGGCTTGGGAGAATGGACGAGTCTTCCAAACGGCGGCACTTTTTATGATGGGGTTGGTGGTTGGACGTACGAACTTTATATCGCCTTCGCCAACCGTTTCGCGACGTATGGTGGTGGTGTTGCTCGTTGGTTTGGCGGCCTTTTTGCCGCTCTATGGCCTGGCCAACATGATGCCGAATTTTATCGACAATCAAGCCGTGCTGAAACCGTTGTTGTTGATACTCAATTCTTTACACAAAGTTGCCTTTATGGCCGTCTTGGTTGGGTCGATCGTGTGGCTCTATTATAATACAGTCAAAATCAGCAAGTTGCTGTCCTCTCTTCGCCCCTATGGCCGAATGAGCCTAACCAATTATGTCACTCAATCTATGATTGGCGTTACTTTGTTTTATGGTTGGGGATTTGCTCTATATCAACATTTGGGGATCACGTATAGTTTTTTGGTTGGTGTGGCAATATTTTTTGCACAGTTTATTTTTTCGCGATGGTGGATGGGGCACCATAAACATGGGCCATTGGAATGGTTGTGGAAAAAGGCTACCTGGGTGGAAATTGGTCTGTAAGTGATTTTTCTTGTTGAAAACTCACCAAAAAGTATTATCTTTGACGTTCTTAAAATGAAAGACAAAATAATTAATAAAAAATATTCAAGAAAATGAGAAGACAAATTGTTGCAGGTAACTGGAAAATGAACACCACACCGGCCCAAGGGGTTGAGTTGATCAAAAATGTAGCAGCACTCAAAAACCAAGCAAAAGCTGGTGTCGAATTGATTGTTGGCGTCCCTTTTACACACATTTGCTCGGCCGAAAAAGCGGCCGCCGGTACAGGCATCGTTATTGCAGCACAAAACTGCGCCGATCAAGCCAAAGGAGCCTACACGGGCGAAGTTTCGGCCGAAATGCTCTCTTCGATGGGGGTTAAATATGTGATTCTTGGTCACTCGGAACGCCGCGAATATTACACCGAAACAAGCGATAAATTGAATCGCAAAATGGCTCTTGTTTATGCAAACGACATGGCTCCAATCTATTGCATTGGCGAAAAGAAAGAAGAGCGTCAAGCAAACAAACAAAACGAAGTGTGCCGTGCTCAAATTTCGGAAGTTGTTTTTAACCTCAGCGCAGAACAATTTTCTAAATTAATCATCGCTTACGAACCAGTTTGGGCTATCGGGACAGGTTTGACCGCATCGGCCGATCAAGCAGAAGAAATTCATAAATACATTCGTGAAGTATTGGCCGAAAAATTTGGCGCCCAAGCTGCCGCTAAAACTCCAATTCTTTATGGCGGAAGTTGCAAACCATCTAATGCGGCTGAAATTTTCTCCAAAGAGGACGTTGATGGCGGTTTGATTGGCGGTGCAGCGCTTGTTGCCGAAGATTTTATTGGCATAGCTAAGGCATTCTAAGGTCTGGGGAAATCAATAAAATCAACAAAGTTTATAAAATTTTTTACAAACGATGCAATACGAGCGAATAAATTTTCGTTATTCTTGCATATAAACCAAATAAAACAAAATAATGAAAATAAAAGAAAATCAATTTGTTTCGCTTGCATATGAATTATCTGTCGATGGTAAGATTGTTGACAGCGCAAAGGCCGACAAACCATTGGATTTTATATTCGGCATGGGAATGTTGCTTCCCGCATTTGAAGCTCAATTAGATGGCAAAGTGGTGGGCGATGATTTCGCCTTCACCCTCACGGCCGAAGAAGGCTATGGCGCAATCAATGAGGCTGCTGTGGTTGAACTGCCGAAAGACATTTTTATGGTCGATGGCGTGGTGGCCGAAGATTTGTTGACCGTTGGCAACACTTTGCCTATGGGTGACAACCAAGGAAATCGCATGATGGGTGTGATTAAAGAAGTTGGGCCAGATGTGGTGACGATGGATTTCAACCACCCAATGGCAGGTAAAACATTGAATTTCAGTGGTTCTGTGGTTGCTGTTCGCGATTCGACCGAAGAAGATGCAGCTAAATTCTTTGCTTCTTCTGGCGAAGGTTGCTCTTGTGGTTCGGATTGTTCTTGCACCGATGATTGCAATTGCTCAAACGAAGATGGCGCCGACTGTGGTTCGCAGGGCTGCAAATGTTAACTTTCTGCATAGAAATGTCGCGATGAGGCGGCTGTTAATTATACTTTTTACGCTTCTGGCTTTGCCTTTTGGGGCACAAGCTAGGGGCGTAACTTATTTCAAGGGAACGATTTACGAAGCGCTTGATGCCGCTTTGCACTCCTCGCGCCTCTTGCTCGTGGAGTTCTATGCGCCGTGGAGCTATAAAAGTCGATGGGCGCACGATAATATGATGAATGACAGTCTATTGTCGCGTGATTTTGTGCTTTTTTCTGTGGAAACGACCTCTGTCGAGGGAGCTCAATTAGCCACTACGTATGAGGTTTTTGATTACCCTAACATATTGGTTTTCAATAAGAATGGCAGCGTTATCGATCGTATCGATCGCACTATGGAACGTCTTGACTTCCGAACGCGCCTTTCGCAAATGATTTTGGCCACCGATGGGCGTAGCACCTTGCAATTACGTCAAATATATATGGCAGCTTCCGATGGCGACAAAGATAAGCTTAATTCATTGGTTACTAAATACTTGGCTTCATTTCAAGGGCGCAAATTAGATATCTCGGCGGTGATGGATTTATTCACCAGTACAAGTATAAATTATTATGGGTCAGCCGCTTTTGATTACATGATTGCTCATCGCCAGGCCTTCGATTCGACCTTTCTCGACACCAAAGTAAGGGAGTTGCTGATGGAGTCGATGCTCGGCTATATTGCTGGTAATGATGAGGTTAGTGAACAAGAAATAAGTAGGGTAGTGGCTATTAGTGCCGATTTTTCATGCAATGATATTATTGCCAAATTGGCGCGCTTATGGCGCGCACGCCACAATAAAGATGCAATATCTTTTATTCAATTGCTAGATAATATTGCAGATGGTTTGTTGATAAAACATTTGTATCCACTCGTTATGTCGCTCGATTTTGTCGACGCCTCGACCCTAGACAAGTCGGCCCGAAAAACAGCCAGCCGAGTGGTCGAAAAAGTAGCTTCCGCCAACACGTCAACTGCCAAAAATGTGGTGCTAGAATCACTTATTGAGAAATTTCATTGAAAATTCTACTATTTTTTTTGTAACTTTGTTTTTTATATAAAGATATAAGTTATTAAATATATTTTGCTATGACTATTTCCTATTCTTGGCTCAAAGAATACATTGACACAAAATTATCGGCCGACAAAGCTGCCGCAATCCTAACAGATGCAGGGCTCGAAATCGAAGGAATTGAGCATGTGGAATCTATCCGTGGAGGCTTGGCGGGCTTGGTGGTGGGGCGTGTTTTGACATGTGCCGCACACCCGGATTCCGATCACTTATCCCTCACCACGGTCGATGTAGGCACAGGTGCTCCTCTGTCGATTGTTTGCGGAGCTCCCAATGTTGCCGCCAATCAATTAGTTATAGTGGCCACCGTTGGGGCTAAACTTTATCCGGTTGGCGCCGCCGAAGGCTTCGCAATCAAAAAATCAAAGATTCGTGGTGTGGAATCGTTCGGAATGCTCTGTGCCGAAGATGAGATCGGCGTTGGCACGTCACATGACGGTATTATTGTGTTGGACGATAAATCCGCTTTTGCCGTCGGAACACCTGCCGCGGAGGTCTTTAACTTAACGGGTGATACTATTTTTGAAGTCGGCTTAACCCCCAATCGTGTTGACGCCGCCTCGCATTATGGAGTTGCTCGTGATCTAGCTGCTTCACTTTCATTGGCCGACAACAAGATCCACAAAGCGCTATTGCCATCTGTTACTGACTTTAAGGCTGCCTCACATCAAGTGATGGTTGAGGTAAAAAACTCGCAAGCCGCGCCGCGCTATATGGGTGTGGCCATGAGTGGTATTACCATCGCTCCTTCACCTGAATGGCTGCAAACAAAATTGCGTGCTATTGGTATTAATCCCAAAAACAACGTTGTTGATATTACAAATTTTGTACTTTATGAATGCGGCGCTCCCTTGCATGCTTTCGACTTAGATAAAGTAAAAGGTCGAAAAATCATTGTGCAAACCGTTGATGCTGGCACAAAGCTAAAAACGCTAGACGGAGTGGAACGGAGCTTGGCGGCCGATGATTTGGTGATTTGTAATGCAGAAAACGAGCCAATGTGTTTGGCTGGTGTGTTTGGCGGTGCTGATTCCGGGGTTTCAGACACTACAACCTCGATTTTTATCGAGAGTGCTTATTTCAATCCAACCTACGTTCGTCGTACAGCTAAACGGCATGGCCTATCTACCGATAGCTCATGGCGTTATGAACGCGGAGCAGATCCCGAAATGTTGCCATACGCGTTGAAACGTTGTGCGCTTTTGGTGAGTGAATTGGCTGGGGGTAAGGTGGTGAGTGACGTTGTGGATATATATCCCGAAAAAATAGAGCCATTTCAAGTAGTGGTTGACTTGGGTCGCATTAATCGATTGATTGGCAAGGATATACCAATGCAAACTGTTGAAACTATTTTGACGGCTCTCGAAATTGAAATAATAGAAAAGCAGGGTAGTGAGTGGAAACTTCGCGTACCGACCTATCGTGTTGATGTTCAGCGAGAAGCAGACATAGCAGAAGAAATTCTTCGTATTTACGGTTTTAATAATATCGAAAATCCGCCCTTTATCAAAAACGTATTGACCAGGGGTAATATGCAAACCACAGACAAGCTTACGGGTCTGATTAGCAATATGTTAACCTCGCTTGGTTTGTCCGAAACCATGAGTAATTCCCTTACTCGTGCCTCGTATTATGATGATTTGAAAACTTTGTCGCCAGAGAAATGTGTTAAAATTATAAATCCATTGAGTCAAGATCTTAATGTGATGCGTCAAACGTTGTTGTTCAACATGTTAGAGGCTGTGCAGTTGAATGTTAATCGTAAAAACAGTGATCTGAAATTCTATGAAGTAGGTAATTGTTATTTTTATAATTCAGAATTCAAGGGCACGCTCAAGGCATATCACGAGAAGCAATGTTTGGGAATCATGCTCACCGGCAGATGGGCTCTTGGCAATTGGAATACAAAAGCAACGCAGTGTAACTTCTTTTCACTCAAATCGTTAATCGAAAAGATATTTGATCGTTTGGGGCTGAATTTCTTTGAGGGAGTGATCACAGAAACACCTGATAATGAAATTTTCGATCCTTCTATTTCGGCGGTTTATACCATTCGTCGCGAACAACTTTTTGAAATAGGGCAAGTTGCGTCAGCAATTACTGACAAATTTGACATTAAGGCTCCGGTTTTTTATGCAGAATTAAATATTGCTGTGCTGCAAAAACTGGTTAATACTGTTCGCGTAAAAGTTTCTGAATTATCTAAATTTCAGCCTGTTAGCCGAGATTTAGCGCTTCTTGTCGACAAGAATGTAAGTTTTGCCGTTCTTAGTGATGCTGCAATGAGGGCCGAAAAGAAATCATTACGTAGCGTCACTCTTTTCGATGTTTATACGGGCGATAAATTGCCGGCAGACAAAAAATCGTATGCGTTAAATTTTGTACTCGAAGATACCGATAAGACGCTGACAGACCACGAGATAGATCGAATCATGGGATCGATTACCGCCACATTTGCAAAGCTTGGGGCCACATTGCGTGTGTGATTCAACGAATCGCAACTTATTATTAGTCAATAGTTAGTGGTTTGAAGCGCAGTTTTTCGCTAAGGAGTTTTGTGTGATTAATGATTTCCATAGTTGGCTGAGAAAAGCGAAGTTTTTAAGAATAGTTCAGAAAAGCGAAGTTTCCAAGAGCAGTTAAGAAAAGCGAAGTTTCCAAGAACAGTTAAGAAAAACGCAGTTTCCAAGAACCAGTT
>JAVWYC010000032.1:0-12944 GCA_036661755.1 Mucinivorans sp.
AGCTCTGAGTGATTCCGTTTCTTGCTTAACTGCTCTCTTGAAATCTTCGCTTTTCTTAACTGCTCTTAAAAACTTCGCTTTTCTTAATCGGCTCCAAGCGAATGCTGTTTTATCATCATTTGATCCACTAAAACCCAACCCCAAAACACTCACTCGATCGCGATATCCCAAAAACCAACACTGCGCTCCAAAAATACCAAAGATACCGCATGGTCGAAAAGAGTCTGGATATACATCGCCCGCAAATCGTTGTACGTCCTCTGCGCACTCAAAACCTCCAACAACGAACTCTCTCCACGAGAATAACTATATATCTTGCCATCAATAACCGCCTTGGCCTTCGCTAACACACCATTTGTGTATCGCTCCACTTGCGCACTCAATGCCACATATTGATTGTGATTTTGCATGACTTGGGTCTGTACCTCAATCTGAGCTTGCCGATAGCTGCTCTGGGCTTGGGCCGCTTTGAGCGACGCCGCAAGAATAACACCTCGATTGAAATTAGAAAATTTCAAGGGAATAGCCACACCAAAAGTCAAACCGCTGAAACTTGGCGCCGGAGCTGTTTCGTTGCGCACCTGAGTGTTGTAATTATAACCAAGCGTAAGGTCGAGATCGATGTTGCGCTCTCGACGCACCAATTTAAGCGCTTTTTGAGCCACTGCAACGTTCCTGAGCGCCGCCACCAGATCGGCCCTGTTGTTGAGCGCTTCCTCCAAAATATCGGCCACCTCAAATTTGCGTATCCCCACCCGCAATCCGCCGGTGGGTACATAGATGGTGTCGGCCTTGAATTGCGAAAGATGTACGTTGAGCGCCGCATAGGAACGATACATGTCACTTTGCGCCTGCCGAAGGTCGTTGTAGGTCACCTGAGCTTCGATTCGACTTTGCAAGGCATCGGTTTCGGTGATTTTGCCCAGGCGCCACTTTATGCTGTCTGACTTGGCTAACTCACTTATACTCAGGTATGAGTTGAGCTTCACTTGATACATTTCGCCCTCTTTGATGGCCTCCAAATAGGCTATCGTAGCCTCGGCACGCAAGGCGGCCAAATAGTCGTCGAGCAGAGCGGCGGTCATCTCTTTTTCGCTACGCGCCAGTTCGATGCGTGCCGTTCGTTTGCCGGGCGAGAATGTTTTGCTCAATTCGCCCGTCAAGCCTTGCCCCATTTGCATTCGATGGTCGTCATTGTAGGCGTATTCGATAGAGAGGGTTGGGTCGTTGAAAACTTTTGCGGCTTGGATATTTGCCTGAGCGATTGGTATGTTTAGTTTTTGGGCTGCGTAGGCGATATTATTTTCGCATACTTGGTTTATGTATGTTTTGAAATCTATCGATTTTTGCACCTCGGCCGCCGTGGTGAGCGGCAGCAAGGTGAGTAGGATTAATATTTTATTTTTCATTGTTTATTGGTTCTGGGCTTTTGTGTGATAGGTGATTTTTTTCGACCATATAATATAGTGCCGGTAGAATATAGAGCGTGATAATGGTGGCAAAGAGTAGTCCGTAGACAATCACGGTGGCCAAAGGTCGCTGCACGTCGGAGCCGATGCCTGTGGAGAGCGAGGCTGGCAACAGACCCAAAACGGCCACCGAAGCGGTCATCAAAATAGGACGGAAACGATGGCGTGCCCCCTCGAGGACCGACTCTTTGAGCAGCGCGCCCTCTTTTTTGCGTAAATTATTGATATGCGAAATCATGATCACCCCATTTTGGATTGCCACACCAAAGAGGGCAATAAAACCAACGGCCGACGACACGTTGAGTGTCATGCCGCGAATGTTGAGCGCCGCCATACCGCCAAAAAGGGCTAGCGGAACAACGCTCATTAGAGTTGCCCCTTGGCGGAATTTGCCCGTAGCGATGATCAGCAGCAGCAGCATGATGGCCAGCGCCAATGGTACAACGATTGCCAGACGGGCATAGGCTCGATTTTGATTTTCAAACTGTCCGGCCCATTTCAGGTGCACCGTTTGGGGGTCAAATTCCACTTTTTCTTCGATCGCTTTGTTGGCCGCCGTGAGGAACGAAGTGAGGTCAGCTCCACGCAAATTGACACGGACGGTCAAGTGGCGTTCATTCATTTCGCGAGTTATGTTACTGGCTCCGGTAGTCATTTTGATGTCGGCCACTTGGCTGAGTGGGATTTTGATTCCTCGCTCGGTGGTGAGCATCAGCGATCCGATTTTGTCGGGCGTGTTGCGATACGTTTCATTGTATCGACAAGTCACGTCATAGGATTTGTTGCCTACAAAGATTTGCGTGATAGCTTTGCCTGCGATTGCCAATTCGATCAATTCGGTAACATCAGAAATATTCAAGCCATACTGCGCAATTTTTTCGCGATTGGCAATAATTTGTAGTTGAGGCAGTGGCGGTTCTTGGTCGACGGCCACATCGGCGGCGCCCGGCACTTTTTGGAGCGTGGCGGCTATTTGTTGGGCTATGTGGCGTGTTTGGGCTAGGTCGTCGCCATAGATTTTGACTGCCAAATCGCTGTGTGAACCTGCGATTTGATCCATTACCATGTCGATAATGGGTTGCGAAAAGCCGATCGCTAGGCCCGGGATTTGTTTCAACTTTTGATCCATCGCCTCGATCAACTCGGCCTTCGAGCGTCCGCTTTGCCAAGTGTCGTAGGGTTTGAGCCCAACGCCACATTCGATATGCGAGAGCGAAAAAGCTTCGGCCCCTTCGTCGTCGCGCCCAACTTGGGTCATCACGTATGACACCTCGTCGAATTTTTTGAGCTCGGCTCGTAACCGGGCGCCCAGCTCTTTGGAACGTTCGATCGAAATGCCGGATGGTAATTGCACTTGAATCCAGATCGAACCTTCGTCGAGTGGCGGCAAGAAATCCTTGCCCACTGTTGTGGATAGAACTCCGGCGCCGATCAGAATCACCACTAAAGCGATGATCACTTGTCGTGGTTTTTCGATTATTCGAGCCACTTGTTTTCGGTAAATATTTGTCAAGCGTTCGAGCCAGCGATTTTTGTAGCTTTTGTGCGGCATTCGATAAGAGACAAAGGCAAGGCCGGGAATGAGCAACAAAGCCACCGCCAGTGCGCCCAGCAAAGCATAACCAACGGTGTAGGCCATCGGGGTGAACATTTTTTTCTCGATATGTTCAAAGGCAAAAAGCGGCAAATAGGCCGTTATGATGATCAGGGTCGAAAAAAATATGGGTCGAGCCACTTCGCTCGCCCGGCGCACGATGCTAGCTTTGCTCAACTCGGCGCTAGGATCGCTCTCGCGTTTTTTGAGGATAGTCTCCATCATCACAATTGCCCCGTCGACAATGATCCCAAAATCGATAGCTCCAAGCGATAGTAAATTGGCCGGAATGTCGGTGATTTTCATCAATATAAAGGCGATCAGAAGCGAAAAAGGGATTGTCACCACCACCAATATCGCACCACGCCAACTGCCCAGAAAAAGAATCAACACCAAAAAAACGAGCGCCATGCCTTCGATCAAGGTGCGCGAAACGGTGTGTAAGGTGGTGTCTACCAGTGATGTGCGATCCATAAAGGGGTGGATTGAAACTCCAGGCGGCAGAATATTGTTGTTCAATTCGTCGACCGCTTGATTGACGCCTTGCAACACTTCGGACGGGTTTTGGTGGCGCAACATTTGCACGATGCCCTCCACCCCGTCGGAGCAATCGCGCTCGGAGTCGGTGAAGCCAAGCACCCCTTTGCGTTCGAGCGTCCCGTGGCGAAGTTTGCCAATGTCGCTCAGATAGATCGGCACGCCATTTTCGGTTTTCACCACAATGTGGCCCAAATCGTCCAAGCCTTTCACTAGGCCAATTCCCCGAATGACGTAGCTCAGATCGCCGTGCGAGAGCATGCTACCCCCGGCCGAAATGTTGTTTTTCTCGATTTTTTCGGTAATATCGCTGAGCGAAACGTGGTATTGATCCATTTTCGTGGGGTCGATTTCGATCTGAAATTGAGTTGTTATGCCGCCATAATTGCTCACATCGGCCACCCCGGTCACTTGTTTCAAACGGGGAATGATCACCCATTTGTGAAGATCCGTTATTTGACGCAAGTCGTGATTGTTGCTCTGGACAATGTATCGAAAAATCTCGCCCGTGGGCGAGGTCAGCGGATTCAACCCCGGCACAGCGCCATAAGGCAGGTCAACGTCCAAAAGGCGCTCCTGTACCCTTTGACGCGCCCAATAATCGTCTGTCCCGTCGTCGAAAACTAGCACCACGGTCGACAAACCAAAAGTATTTTTGCTGCGCATCACCTTGACCGAAGGCATGCCGTTCATTGCCCTTTCGATCGGGATACTGATCTGTTGCTCAATCTCTTCGGCAGCCAAACCCGGCACCTGAGTCACTACTTGCACTGTCACATCGGCAATGTCGGGA
The DNA here is from genome assembly GCA_036661755.1 of Mucinivorans sp. Lineage (GTDB taxonomy): Bacteria > Bacteroidota > Bacteroidia > Bacteroidales > Rikenellaceae > Mucinivorans. The sequence goes on from JAVWYC010000032.1 coordinate 4,394, forward strand.
TAGGCATCGATGGCCAGTTTTGTCCAGCAATAAAAACCCACCACGCCCAACAAAGCAAAGAACACAAAAACAAGGCCTCGCCTGTATATTGCTCCTGAAATTATTTTGTCTATCATCTTATTTGGCCTCTAATAGGTAAAAAGCTCCTTGGCTGACAATCCGATCGCCAGCCCTCACGCCCGAAGTGACGACCGATTGATTGTCGATCGTACCGGCCACTGTGATAGGCGTTTTGGTGAATGTGTGCCCTTGGTTGTCTATCAAAACATAGCAATTCTCCTCTTGTTGCAAAATCGCAGAATTGGGGATCAAAATAGCGTCCGTTTCGGCATCACTCATCGTCACCGTTGCATACATAAAAGGCTTCATGCGCCCCTTGCTGTTGTCGCATTCGATGATCACCTCCACCGATCGGGTTTGTTCGTCTAGCATATCGCTGATATGATAGATCGTACCCACGATCGAATCTTCGACAGAGGCGGCCAAACGAATTTCGACCTGGCGGAGCCGCTCGATAAGGCGAATATCTCGCTCCTTGACATGCGCCACCACCCACACTTTGCTCAGGTTGGCAATCACCGCCTGCGGCCGAGCGTCTTCCTTTATGTATTGGCCGATCACTATGTTGCTAGTCACCACTTTGCCTTTGAGCGGCGAACGCACTACGAGCGGTTCGCCCAAGCGGAGCTCGGTGGGCTCTACTTGGAAAACTTTCAGCGCCGAGCTCGCGTTTTCAAAATCTTGTTTTTTGAGTTGATAAGTCACCTCGGCCTCTTGGGCATCTTTGGCCACTCCCACATGGTTGGCCAACAAATCTTGTTCGCGATTTAGGTTTCGCAAGGCTTGTTGCATCTCTTGTTTGGCTCCAAAGTATGCTTTGCCGGTCTCGAAAAAAGAGGGCGAACTGATGGCAAACAATGGGCTGCCCACGTCTACCTTTTGCCCCAAACGGACGAAAGATCGCACAATGCGTCCGGCAAAGGGCGAAGCTATTTCCGCGTAAGCGGTTGGAATGGCTTGCACAACGCCCGAGGTCGAAAACTGAGCCTTGAAAGGTGCTGCTCTAAGAGTTTGTGTCTTGATTTTTTCGAGAACGGGCGCCGAAGCTTTCACCGTAATCGTATTGTTGTCTATGCTAATATCTGCCCTTGGCGCCGGATTGTTTGGTTGGCCGGCACACGCGCATAGCAACAAAGTGCCCGTTAGGGACATTGCTAAATATCTCATTTGCTTGTAGTTGTGTGAATTAAACGATTTTTGATCGGCCCCTCCCCTAGAAAAGCCAATCAACGGTAAGAAAAAAATGGGATCGATAGTTCCCTAGCAAATGGATAGTGGCGGGCCGCGCAGGGCGGTATGTTCCACCGGCAGGATTACGCACGCGTGCAGCGCTGCGCTGTATAGTAGTGTTACAACGTGCAGCAAGAGAGCCGCAAAGGCTGTGCCTGCAATAATAAAAAGTAGAGTTGTGAGCGATTGAATTGTTTGACACTCACTTGCTGTGTGCGAGTGAGCGGCGGATGGCATATAGGGGTGCGAGTGAGTGACCGTGCCCCAAGCGAAGGTATGGGTGTGAAAAAAAAGCGTACTCTCGGCATAATAGCTCACAAAGAGAGCTATCAATAGGCATTTGAGTATTTTACTTATTTTTTTCTTCATCAACCGTTCGGTATGTGTATGGTGCAAAGATATTTATTTATTTTCATAAAAACCGCTTAATTTCACGGAAATCACCCCACCCCCCAAGACAAAGCCTCGACGAAGTTAAATTTCATCGAGGCTTTATCTTATCTGTTTACACACTATTTGGCGTACATTGTCTTGTCGTATTTGTTTAGAAAGCTATCAATTATTTTTTTTAATCTTTTTTGTTGAGCCGCGTATTTCGGATCGCCCAATAGGTTAGTCTTTTCGCCGGGGTCATTGATTAGGTCGTAAAGAATATCTTTGCCGTTGCGAGTGATGATATATTTCATATTGCGATCGATTACCGATGCGAATTGGTTGTCGTAACTTCGATAGAAGAGTAACGGCCGCTCCCGGGGTAGGCCACCAAGGAGGGTTGGCACCAACGACACGCCGTCGAGCCCTTTTTCGCGGCAGGGGCGAGACGATGCCAGTTCGATGAAAGTGGGGTAGAGGTCCATCGTGCTCACCCGTTGATCGATTTGGCGTGGGGTGGTGCAGCCCGGATAGTGGATAAACAGCGGCACCCGAGCGCCACCCTCGTGGAGCGGCCAATCATTCTTGCCGCCTTTGAGTGGCGAATTATCAAAATTACCACCCTGATCCGAAGCGAAGATCACGATCGTGTTGTCATACACTCCCTTGTCTTTCAAACTGCGGATTACGGCCCCAAAGGACGAATCCATCGATTCGACCATCGCGTGATATATGGCATAGGTGTTGGATATTCCTTGGGCTTTGTATTTGTCGATGATCGCTTGTTTAGCCACATACGGGGCGTGGGTGGCGTAGTGAGCAAAATACATCAACATTGGGTGGGTCGAGTAATCGTGTTTGTCGATGGCCTCCACCGCGCGCCGTGTGAGCATATCGGTCAGATATTCGCCCGAATAATCGGCCTTCACGTTTTCGTAATATGGAGGGAAAAACGAGTAAACGCCACCCAGATCCGACTGGCCAACCATCGAGTCGAAACCGTGTTTGTCGGGGTAGTAAGGCGTGCGTCCCAAGTGCCACTTGCCAACGTGGTAGGTGGTGTAGCCATACTCTTTGAGGGCGGTGGCAAAGGTGCGCTTGTCGAGGGTCAATTGTTTTATGTTGTATTTACGCCCTGGATCATCGTCCCACAACTCATAATCGCTGCCGTTGTTTATGTCTTTGGGATATTCGCTGATGTGGCGCGTGAGCCCCATTCTGAGCGGATGTTGCCCCGTGAGCAGCCCCGCACGCGAAGGGCTCGATGTGGGCGAGGGCACATAAGCGGCCGTGAAATTGATATTGCTCTTGGCGAAACTATCAATATTTGGGGTCACAAAACTAGGATTGCGAAAACCTAGGTCGTTGTAGCCGAAATCATCTACAAAAAAGACGACAATATTGGGCTGTTTGGTGACCGCCATAACGGTTGGCGAGATCAAAATAGCAGGCAAAAGAAGAGAGGTGAGCTTGATTTTCATAATTTTGTTAATATGTTCTAGTGAGGGTAAGCGCACAGTTGCCCGCTTGCTTTGCTCAGGGGTAGTTGCCCGTTGTGTTGCTTGATATAATTGGTCAGTTCGGCGGCGAGTTTCACTCGGATTGGTTCAAATTCGGCTTTGCCGGCCAAGTTATTCGATTCCGATAGATCGTTGGCAAGGTCATAAAGTTCGGATTTTTGGGTATCGTAAAAGTAAATAAACTTGTAGCGGCCTTGACCAATGGCGCTATAGGTGCCGATTCCTTCGCCACGGCAGTCCCAACGGTTAGGAAAGTGCCAAACAAAAAGGCGTGACTCTGCGTTTTTGAGCTTTTTGCCCTTGATGAGCGGCATGATATTTTTGCCATCTAATTTTTGCACTGTTTTATAGTTATGCACCCCGGCCATATCGAGAATGGTGGGCATAAAATCGGTAATATCGACTGGCGTGGTTTCAATCTCTTTGCAGCGTTTGATCATCGGATCATAAACGATCATCGGCACCCGAGTTCCGCCCTCGTAGGACGAACCTTTGCCGCTGCGCAGTGGCCAGTTGTGGCGATTTGCGGGCCCGGAACGTCCACAGGCCGAAATGCCTCCGTTGTCTGACATAAAGATAATGATCGTGTTTTGGGCAAGATTATTTTTTTCGATATAATCACTTATATCGCCCAAACTTTTGTCCATTCCTTCGATCAAGCTGGCGTAGGCGGCTTGCGAATGGTCGAGCCCCGCGTCGCGATATTTTTGGTAGTATCGATTGTCGGTATCGAGCGGCACGTGGATCGCGTAGTGTGACATATAGAGGAAAAACGGTTTGTCGGGGCTCTTGGCTCTCAGCGTGTCGAGCGCTGCCATCGCTTCCAGTGTGAGCGCTTGGGTTAGGAAAATATCTTGACCCCAATATTTTTCGAGGCCCGGAACGGCAAACCTTGTTTGAGTGGTAGCTCCCGCTATGTTACCAAAATTATTCTTGCCCAGATACGAGGCAGTGCCACCGGCGGCGTGCCCCGCAATGTTGACATCGAAGCCTAGATTTTTGGGATTAGCGCCCGGTGTTGTTGTGGCACCAAAGTGGGCCTTGCCGCAATGAATGGTGTGGTAGCCGTTTTGTTGCAATATTTGTGGCAGTGTGGTGGCCTCGATCGTGTTGTTGATGCCTGTGCCAACGGGTTGTAGCCCATTCATATTCCAAGATGGGAAGTCGAGTGTTTTGTCGGCTTGATCTTGCGATTTATCGCGGTCTAGTGTCCAGTTGGTCACTCGGTGAGCGGTGGGGTTCATTCCCGTGAGTAGCGACACTCGTGTGGGTGAGCTGATGGAGGAGGCATATGCTTGGGTGAACTTTACACCTTTGAGCGCCAATTTCTCCATATTTGGGGTGTGATAAGTGTTGTTCCATGTGGTGCGAACGGTGTCAAAAGGAACCGACGTGTCTTGCCAACCCATATCATCGACCAAAAACAGTATTATGTTAGGTCTACTTTGTGCTTGCAGAGCGAGCGGAGAGATAAGGGTTAGGGTGAGTGTTGAGATAAGGTTTTTGTGTTTCATTCTTTTTTATTGAAAAAAAAGGCACTTTCGTTGATAACGAAAGTGCCTTAACTTTATTTCGTCAACTAGAATCCTTCTACCGCTTTTGGCGAAGTGCTGGCTTGTGTTCCCCAGCCCGGATTAGGATATATTGGCGAAGTTTCGACGGTCGCTTTGTCTGCCGCTGTGCGCAAATAGCTGTTTGCTCCGATTGGGTTCAGGTAGTGAGCCGAATGCCAACGCAATCCGTCATAGAAGAAGTTGTTAGATTTGATCACTTGGAAAGGACGCAAATATTTGCTCAGCGTTGGTGAAGAGACAGTGTAACCGCCTGTTGAACCGGCCGAATCGCCAATATATTTGAGTTTGCCTTTGTATGCAGGATCTTTCGAGTTGTCGCCACCCCAAAGGTTGAATCCTTCGACTTGGTAGCCCTCTGTGATCATTTGATCCATTGCTCTCCATCGAATCAAGTCGTCCCAGCGCATGCCTTCTGACATAAATTCATCGCGACGTTCGCGGCGGATATTGTAGAGCGTGGCATCGATTAGTCGACCGGCAGAATAGGCACCCCAGTCGCCTTTTGCCTCGATAGCTATGTCGGTGGCGGCGATGGTTTTGTTGTAATCCTCATCCACGCCTGCGCGGTTGCGGATTGCTTTCCAATAAGTAGCGCAATTGCCACCAAGCGAGTTGTTGAGCAGGTAGTAAGCCTCGATGTAATTCAAATATGCCTCCGCAGCACGGAAGATCACAAAACCGTTGGAACAAGGAGCCCCGGTGACACCCCAATCTTTGTAGTCCATCATCTTGCGCGAAGAATAACCTGTGTTGTTCACACTTTCGCCCATCGACGAGAACAATGGAGGAGCAGGGTATTTGCCGGTTCCTGAGTGCTCGGGCCATACCGAATAATCGCCCTTGGCTTTGGTGAATAGTTGCAGACGTTGGTCGCGATCTTTGCGATAGGAAGCGTAGTCCACATCACCGGCATAACCCGAACCGGGCGCGTAGATCGGTAGACCATTGGCCATCAAGTAACTGTCCACATAACCGCGGGTCAACCCTGTGTTCCAACTTCCGGATTGAAGGTAGATCGAGTTAGAGTGCAATATTTTTTGTTCGCCATTATAGGCACGCCACAAGAGAACTTCTGCATATTTTTCTTGACCTCCAATGTCCGAAAACATAACAAAGTATGGATTCGAGATGGCAGTTTTTGAAACTTCGTCAGCCTTAAAGTTATTTGCCGTCAGGGTGACGTTAGAGGCTACTTTGTCGGCCGCGTCGATTGCTTGTTCGAGGAACCACTTGCTCTCGGCTTCTACGCTCCCGGTCGAATAGGCGTAATTTTTGCTATATTCTTTGGTTTTGCCCGGCCAGCCCGGGCCTTGTGGAACATAGGCAGTGCCTGCAAAGTATTTGAGGAACGAACCTTCATAGAGCGCTGCACGTGATTTGATGAGTAGTGCCGTGTTCTTTGAGATACGGTTCTTGCCTGCGGGAGGTGTGTTGCTCAATAGCTCGATAGCCTTGTCCAGATCCGAGAGTACAAAACGCATAACTTCGTTGCGTGGTGCGCGTTCGTTGGCTTTGACCAGCGATTCAAAATCTTCTGTTAGCACGGTCTTAATGATTGGATAATCACCAACTTGGCGCACGTGTGCGAAATATTCCCAAGCACGGAAGAAATACATTTCGCCGATATAGTGTTTGATATTCACGGCGTTTCCTTTGAGTGAACCGGCCTCAAAGCGAGGGATCACAACGTCCATAAAGTAGTTGCAATTGCGAATCTGATTGAAGTCCCAGTTTTGGAGCCCTGCCCCAACTTTTATTTCACCCGGGCGGAAGATATTACTTGGTGTATTGCCCGTGGCTTGGTTGTCGGTGTTGCCATCGGCCGCGTAGACCGAATTACCCCAAGGGGCAGGGCTGCTGAAATTGTAGTTTGCAATGGCATAGGCTGCCAAGTCAGCTTCGTTGTATAGGAATACCTCGGGCGTGACTGACGATATTGGGGCGCGGTTCAATAGATCTTCACACGAACTCAAACCTGCCAAACACATACCCGCCACTAGCGTGATTAATATTTTTGTATTTTTCATTGTTTTTTAATTTGATGGTTATTTGTTTGGACTAGAATGTAATCTGTACACCGAAAGAAACTACGCCATATAATGGATACACTTTCCCGCTTTGATCGGCGGCTGCAGTTTCTGGATCAAATGCTTTTGGTAGCGAAGTGATGGTCCACAGGTTTTCGCCCGACAGATAGACGCGAAGGCGTTGCATTGCAATCTTGTTAACCCAAGCCTTAGGGAACGAATAACCCAGCTGGACGTTCTTCATACGAAGATAAGCGCCATTTTCGCGGAAACGAGATTGAGTAACTTTATTCTTGTTGTTTTCTAGTGGACGGCCAAATTTAGAATCGAGGTTCTCGCCAAAATACTTGCCGTAAGGGCTATCTGCTGTGCGGAAGAAATCGCGGTGATCTTCATAGAATGAGGTGAACCACTCGTTGCCGTTCACACCCCAGTAGTTAGGTGAGTTGAGCCACAAGTCGCGTTTGCCGATACCTTGGAAGAAGAGCATCAGGTCGATCCCTTTCCAATCGAAGTTCAGGGTCAGACCCATCATGTAATGAGGCGTTTGGTTGCCCAAAATGGTCATATCGCCTGTGTCGCCCAAACGATTGGAGCCGTTTGATATTTTACCATCGCCGTCCAAATCGGCATACATAATATCACCTGCACCCCAGTTTGAACCAAATGCTGATTGGTTGACCTTGGCCGTGTGAGCATTCATCTCGTCTTGTGTCTTGGCGATCCCAAGTGTTGTGTAGCCATATACATTGCCTAGGTATTCGCCTTCGACATATGTTCCAAGGCTCTTGGTTGGGTTGGGGTAGCGTGTGATTTTGGTACGGCTGTCAGAGAGGGTGAAGCGAACTCCGTAGCCAAATTCGCCTACTCTGTCGCGCCATTGCAGATCTAGTTCCCAGCCCGAGGTCAACAGGTCGGCGTTGTTGGCTTGTGGTACAGCAGCTCCTAAGGTGTTAGGCAGTTCCGGTGCCGGGCCAACCATATCGAGTGTGCGGCGTTGGAAATATTCAAAGCTACCCGATAAACGGTTGTTGAAGAATCCAAATTCCAGACCAAGGTTGAGCGACGTGATACGCTCCCACGAGAGCGAAGAGCTGTTCAGCCCCGGAGCCGACGAGGTGTTAGGCTTTTTGTCGCCGATCAACCAACTACCATTACCACCGCCAAAAGGCATGGTTTGATAGTATGGGTATAAGACAGGGTTGCCCCAAGAGTCGGTGATGTTCTGGTTGCCCGATTCGCTATATGAACCACGGATTTTGAGTAGGCTCAACCAATCGCGTGAATTTTCCATAAACGATTCATTGGCCAAGTTCCAACCGACAGAAACCGATGGAAAAAGGCTCCAACGTTTGTTGACATCTTTGAAACGTGAGCTACCGTCGTAACGTACACTTGCTTCAAAGAGATAGCGCTCCTTGTAGTTGTAGTTACCACGAGCGAAGAAACCGGCAGTAGCCCAGTGATTATACGAGCCGTTAGTGATTTTGTCTTCGCCGGTTGCTGTGTTGATCGAAGGTGGAAGGTCGGGCGAGATCATGCCGGGACGATACATCGATGTGCCGCGGCTTTTGTCTAACTCGAAGTTGAAACCAACCATTATCTTGAAGTAATGACCGCTATTGAAAAGTTTGCTGTAATCCGAGAAGATATTTGAACTGACAAAGTTCTCTTTGTAATTGCTTTCGCTCACCTCCGACGCGCCCTTACCTAAACCCATATCGGCGGGGTTGAGAGTTCCGTCCACCATTTTTTCGTAGATCGGTAG
>JAVWYC010000033.1:0-12940 GCA_036661755.1 Mucinivorans sp.
TTCTGAACTGCTCTTGAAAACTTCGTTTTTCTGAACTGCCCTACAGGACTACACACCCCAAGCTCGCGGCTCACAACACCACCCCACCCCTACTTAATACGCGAAAAAAACTCAACAAACTGAACATGAGGCACCGATACGCAAATACGAGCATACCTAGATGCTCGCTCCTTATCACTCTTGGTGAAAAATGACAATGACACCGAACCAATACAATGATCCAACAACTCCTGCTCTGTCTTATTGACAACTGCAAAAATCCCCCGCGGAGTAGATGTACTATAAAACTCCTTGGCCAATAAACCCTGCGTAGACAAATATTCAATGTTGAGAGCTATGTCACGACGAGTGGCAATCTTGAAATCCGACGCCGCCTTACGACCCTCACTCGACGTCAAAAGCGAAAGCACAGCCTGCTGAGCAAAAGCGTTTACCCCATTGGTGCAATACATCAAACGAATCTCAGCCTCATCATGCACCGCACGATCTGTGGTGTGAATAAAGCCTAAACGCTGACCACTCAAACCAACCGACTTCGAAAAACTTTCGGTAATAATTACATTTTCCAGCTTGATCAATCGTGCATAAAAATCATCGGTGCCGTCCAAAAAGATACGACGATATGGCGAGTCGAAAAAAACGACCACACCAGCATCACTGAGCGTTTTGACCAAACGAAACAACTCCTGGTCGTCATATTTTTCGCCCAACGGATTGCCGGGATCGCAAATCAAAACGCCCGAACCCTTCAACTCTTCGATCATGGAATAGAGGTCGCTTTGGGCCCTGTACTCGCCATTGCCCACGCCGCGAATAGTCAACAAGTGGAAGTAGCAACCCCAATAATAAATCGGCAAATAGAGTTTTTTGATGTCCACTGTTTGAATTATCAAATCCAGAGCATTCATACCACCAGCCGTCACCAAAATATTGTCTTTGGACGATTGTCCGAGGAAATATTCTTGATTGATCGCCTCACGCAGGGCGGGGAAACCTGCCCCCGGGGGGTAAACCTGCATGGCTGTTGAATTAAAATCCAAGCCCTTGACCACCGACGCCAGATCGATTGGCACTACTGAATTAACGCCACGATTGAGCGGCAAATATTCTTTGCCTGTTTGCGCGGTTAATGCTTTTAATTTTTCTCCTATCTGAACGATTTTACTAAGCGCGGCGCCACTTTTTTTGATTTTCATTGTTCTACTTATTCTTTTTTCTAAGGAAATTCCACCCCACAGTCACCTTAAACATTGAGGTGTAGGAAGTTCTGCTATCTTGAAACACATCGATAAAACCATGCGTATATGAAGCTGCAACGTCGAGCCCAAAGCGGAAAGTATAGCCCACCCCGCCCACAACGCCAACGTCCCAAGGGGTGATATTCGATATTCCTTCGGTAATATTGGCATACGAACGACGCGCGGCCACCACATAACCGGCATTTGGCCCCAGAAAGACGCGGAAACCATTGAATACTTGGTATTTAGCGATTAATTGCAGATCCAGGTAGTCGAGTTTATAGTCGGCTCTATTGCCTGCTATGCTTTGCTCGGCCACGTTGAAAGAGCCTTGTTCTGAGTAGTAGAGGCCTGCCTCGAAGCCAAAGCGTTTGATTGTGTAGTCCACAAACAGACCCGCCGAGAGGCCGGCACGTATTCGTCCGGTAGATTTTGTCAAGTCGGCCATATTAACGCCAACACGAACACCTCCGCCCAATCCGTTGCCGTTCTGAGCCGATGCGCCAAATGCAAAAGAGCAAAATACGGCGATAATCAATATTTTTCTTAACATAGCAACAAAGGTATAAAAAAAGGGTGATATGATCACCCCTTTTACTGCAAAAATTATTCCTTTTTTTTTACGTCCTTACGCTTGACGTGTTGTTTGCTCCAATTTTTTCATTTTAGAGAAGAGGAACGAGGCAGACATCAAGCACAAAGTAACAAGAATCCCCCAAACGATCCACAATGGAATACCTGCCCAGAGGTAACCAATCACGGCCACCAAGTAGTTACCGATAGCAGTAGCTGCCAACCAGCCGCCTTGTGCCAAACCTTTATATTTCGGAGGAGCCACTTTCGACACAAACGAAATACCCATTGGCGAGAGGAACAGTTCGGCTATGGTGAGCACAAAGTATGTTGAGATCAACCAGTTAGGCGACACGCGAGCTGCCTGAGCGATCCCGCCCGCCGCTTTTGCTTCGTTTGGCGTCATCAAGCCCAGCGAGCCAATGAGAAGAATAACAAAGCCGACAGCGGCGATAATCATACCAATCCCGATTTTGCGTGGAGCCAATGGCTCTTTCCCTTTTTTGTTGAGCCACGAGAAGAACGTAACGGCCACCGGGGTAAGGATCACGATAAAGAACGGATTGAATTGTTGGAAAATTTGAGGTGTGATATTCATTATTGGCGTGAATGAGCTGTATGCCCACCAAGCCAAGCCTGCGCCGATAAGAGCGGTCGCTGCACCGAGCATTTTCCCGTTATTTTTGCTACTTTGGAACGTGCTCAGAACGCCATAGAAACAGATGGCAAACGGCAAGAGGGTGAGCAAAGAGAAGCCAAAACGATCGAAGCCCGTCACTTGTGTTTGGGTATAATCGCGAGCAAAGAAAGTCATTGTCAGTCCGTTTTGGTGGAACGACATCCAGAAGAAGATCACCACACAAAAGACCAGCCCCAGTGCCACAAGTCGATCTTTGGTTTGTTGTGCTGTGAGCACCACCGAGTCGTTCGTTCCTTCGGCTGTTTTTTGTTTTTCTGTTTTATCGGCACTTTTATAATATTTACGGAAGGCCAAGAAGATGATGATCGAGATGATCAGCGAGAAGCAAGCCACAGCAAAGCCGAAGTTATATGATTGAGCCAAGGAATCGGTGTAGCCTTGCCCAAAGGTCAATAGGTCTTGGCCTTGGTGCCCGAGGTCGGCGGCATATTGTGTGAATTTGGCTGTTCCTTCGGGTGTGATCACACCGTTTTGGAGCTGGTGATAGAGGTCCGGGATTTCACTCACATATTGCGAATAGCCATCGCGTTGCAAGAAGTGGTTAGAGACGGCCTCGGCGGCTGTTGGCGCAAAGAGCGCCCCCACGTTGATACACATATAGAAAATCGAGAAGGCTAGGTCGCGTTTGGCGCTATATTTCGGATCGTCGTATAGGTTACCCACCAAGGCTTGCAAGTTACCTTTGAAGAAGCCCGTGCCGATGGCGATCAGAGCCAGTGCGCCGAACATCATCATCATGCCGGGGGTGCTTACTGCCGTTGGGATTGCGAGCAAAACATATCCAAAAAACATGATCACGATCCCCAGCATAATTGTGCGTCCGTAGCCCAGCACGCGGTCGGCTACAATACCGCCGATGAGTGGCAAAAAGTATACTGCGGCCAGAAAGACGGCGAATATTGTGCTGGTTTGGTCGGTCGAGAAGCCGAATTTGGCTTGCATATAAAGCACAAATATGGCGAGCATGGTGTAGTAACCAAAGCGTTCGCCCATATTGGCTAGTGCAAGTACAAAGAGTCCTTTTGGTTGTCCTTTGAACATAGTGTTAGTTTGTTAGTTATTATTTAATTGAATTATTTTTTACGCGTTAAAACAATCAATTTCCGGTGACTTTCCAAAAAAAAATCACCCGAAAACTTTTTGCACGAAATTTCGTTTTCCCCCTCCCCCACTCACACTACAACATCTTGATTATCACGCCCAACTGCTCACCGATTGAGGTATTATATCCTGTGGACACATAAACCACACGACCAAAACTATCGCCCACCACGACAACCGGCATACGAGCCATATCTTTCACATCGACTCCCGTGCCGATCATTCGGCTCACCGCTCCATCTTGGTCGTAACCGAACTTCACTGTGGAGGGCAAGGCCGGGAAATCACTCAAATCAAGCGATTTCAATTGAGCCTTGTCCGGCAGAATCAACACAATGGGACGCCCCCACTCTTGCAGAGCCTTTTTCTGACTGGCCAAAGCACGCATAAAATGAGTTGTGGGCTCCTTTTTGGCCTCGATCATTGCCAAAATAAAATAGCCTCGACCGGTAGTGGTTAATAGCGATATCGCCTGATTTGCCCCCCGAGGCGTGTATTTTTCTTCCACCGAAATCGAACCGATCACATTCAACTCGTTAGTGGCCTCACGCATCACCAGATAGAGCTTGCTCATACTATCTTTTTTCACGGTGATCGGCTCGTTACGCACTAACACCTTGCCGCTCGAGAGACGAGTTCCCGTGGTAAGCATATATTGACCTTGCTCCATTTTTGTGCCACGACACGGCACGAAAATATCACGCAAAGTAGCCTGACCACCCATATCAACCCCCAGACTCTCAAATTGGATAGGCACATAACACGAACCGTCCCATTTGCTCATCGAAAAATGAGTATCTAACTTCGGATCGTTGGTTATCGTATTATCATGCCAATTGACGATTTTCATCTCACCCTTGGCTGCCTGTTCCAAGTTCGCCGCGTCGTTTGTCAAGTAATTCCATTTATCATTTTCGTAATATTGCACGCGCTGAGAGAGTGGCTCGCGACGTGCCGCAATACCATTACTACGCAAGGCAGCAATCACTAATCTCTCTTTTGACGCCCCGTCGCCCATCTTCATACGCGCAACCCCTAGCGGCGAAATAGCCAACCTTGCAGGATTCAACGAATCGACAATGGCTATCGATTTGTAGCTATCAATAATTTTTTGCGCTTTGACAGTCGTGTCATTCACCGACAAAACGGTGCGATAGCTCCTTAGCATTTCGTTGTCTATGCGCGGATTGAGAATATACTCTTTGAACATTTTGCGCCCGACAAACGGCAGGGCGGCATTAAGGTGCGACAACAGAATGTCGCACGGCGTGTCGCGTAGGTCTTTCGGCGAAATCACTTCGAGCAAATCGAGTGCCGCGTTCACATTTTTTCGTGGTGCGTTGAGCAAAAACATTGAAATTTGGCTGCTATTGCCTCTGCTTTGCGATATGATATCCCATACTCGTTGCTCGTCGACCCCAATTTCGCGAGACAGTGTGTTTGCGGTTTGCCGAGTGATGAAAGTGGCCACATAGGCGCTGCGCATTGAATCTTCGGCCACAAAGCGTCGTCTGTTTTCGGCCTGTGCCTGTGCGCTAATTTTGGACTCTACGGGCAATTCGTCTGGCGGCGTGATGTCATATTCGCGATATGTTGTGGGCAGTGGGCCGAGTTTCAGAAACAGAGTATCGCTCTTGCGAAAATTCAGTATCCCGCTCGCTACTTGTCCGTCACGGCTGGCAAAGACCACCATATCGCCGCGCCCGGCCGTGAGCGAGCTTTCGCCCTTTGAGTCGCTCACTTGGCTCACTGCCGGATAGAAGCTCGCGTAGTTATATATAGTGTAGAGCACTTTTGCGCCGGGTGCCAGGTGTCCATTTTCGTCGCGCACCACCACGGTAGCTGTGTTGACGGGGGCATAATTTTCGGTGACCGAGATTTCGGTATAGCCATCTTCTTGGGCGAGGACTTGTTCGGGGCCGTTATATTGTCCAAAGACTTTGGTGAGCATCATCAGCGAGCGTTTGGCCGGCGCATCGAACCAGCCTATGTTAAGCTCGGCTTCCGGTTCGCATGCGCCCATGTAGTACCACTTGCCCGAACCCTCGGCCTCGGCCGCCCAAGCCTCAACCCAAGCATGATTGTCGTCGGTATGCGCCCATCGAGGCACATAAATTTGGCGTGCAGGTATACCCACCGCTCGCAAAGCGGCCACAACAAAAGTGCTCTCTTCGCCGCAACGCCCCGTGGCGTTACAGAGCAAGGCCAGCGGGCTCATTGTCCGAGCGTCGGAGGGTGAGTAGTTGACTTTTTCGTGACACCAGTGGTTGACCTCCAATATGGCTTGTTTCATCGATAATCCTTTGACCCGATCTTTCAATTCGTCGAAAAACACGATACGCGAACTGTCGAGCGCTTCGTTGTTCACACGCACGGGCAACACAAAGTGCAAAAATTCGCGTTCGTTGATCGAATCGCCCCAAGGGAGCTGCTCGCGCGTGGCAAGTGAGCTGCGCACGTTAGCGAGGAAAAACTCAACGCTATAATCCCCCACATCGCCCACCGGCATATAAGAATAGAGGAATTGCAATGCTTGACGTTCGTCGTTGCTTATATCTGTGGGTAGTTTGGGCAGCCATGCTTGGCGAGCCGCGGTACGTTCTTTGATCTTAGCAAGGGTTGTTTTGTCTTCGATCAAAGATTTACCGGTACACGAAAAACAGATAAGCCCAATGGTAATCAAATACAGGAATGATTTTTTCATTATTTTGTTTCGATTATTATTTTGACATTTTTGGTAGAGGTACGTTCGGCTAGCCATTTTTTTATTTTTTTATTATCTTCTTCTGATATTTGCACTTTTTCGCTCGTTTGGATCATACATAGCAACACCTCTTCCGTTGCCCTGCCGTCGGCTGTGCGCATTTTACTTTTGGCCAAGGTCAGCCCTTGAACATTGCTCCACAAAGATGCTATTTCGCGAGCAATGGCTCCCGAGGGCAGCGTGTCGCTAGATAGGCGCGTGAGGTCGTCCTCCAAGCGTTTGATTTCGGCATTTTTTTCGTCGATTATCTGTGTATTTGTTCGGAGCACGGCTTGCATGGTGTGGCTCTCCAAGGCATCGGTGGTGCTGGCTTGGCGTATGAGAAGCGAGGTGTTGCGTAGCCCATATTTAGCCAACTGCCCTTCGGCCATTTCCATCACATCTTTCGATAGCGGTTCGCCGAACATGATAACCTCGATCGAATTGCCATCCCCGCGCGAGGAGTAAAAAATTTCGGAGTTCACCACTCGTGATTTTTCAAATTCAAACACCTCGTTTATATAATTATTGGCCGACGTTTCAAAAATAGTACGCTGCACAATACCGTAGGCCAAAATCACACTTGGGACCAAAGTAGCCGTAATGATAATCACCATGTATCGTTTGACCACACGCCCTCTGTTGGGATCGACATGGTGTTTTTTTTCGTATTTCAAATAGCGAACAATAAAATAGGTGGCAAAAGCGATAAAAACGGCGTTAATAAAAAACAGATAGAACGCTCCGCCAAAGTAGCTCCAATTGCCGGTGGCCAGGCCGAAACCTGCCGTGCAAAGGGGCGGCATCAGGGCTGTGGCAATAGCCACTCCGGGGATCACGGTACTTGTGCGATCTCGGCGCGACTGAGCCACAATGCCGGCCAAACCGCCAAAAGTTGCAATCAGCACGTCCCAAATGGTGGGTGTGGTGCGAGCAAGAATTTCGGACTGAGCATTAGAAATTGGCGTTATCATGAAATAGAGCGTCGAGGCAACCAAACTCACGGCCACCGAAAACATGAAATTCTTGAAAGAACGCTTCAAAAGTTCAAAATCATTGATCCCCAGCGAAAGACCAATACCCATAATAGGCCCCATGAGCGGCGAAATGAGCATCGCCCCAATGATCACCGCCACCGAATTAACATTCAGCCCCACACTGGCCACCACAATGGCAAAAATAAGGAGCCAAAGATTAGTGCCGCGGAACTCTACTCCACGACGAATATTTTCGACCACCTCATGTTGGTCGGCCTTATCTTCGTCGAGATTAAAACGCGAACTAAAAAACGACTTAATCTGCTGACCGACTAGCTTTTGTTGTTGCTCTTCTTCTTCTTCCATCTAATACGATTACTATCTCGCCTCGTGGGGCGGTGGTTGTAAAATGCTCGACAATCGAACCAAGTGTGCCTCGGATTGTCTCTTCAAATTTTTTAGAAATTTCGCGCGAGACACTCACCTGTCGTTCGACGCCAAAAATCTCGGCAAATTGCTCTAATGTTTTCAGTAGCCTATGTGGCGACTCATAAAATATCATCGTCCGTTCCTCGTCCACTAGCTCGGTAAGGCGCGTCTGCCTCCCTTTTTTGACGGGCAAAAAACCCTCAAAACAAAATCTTTCGGCCCCCAAGGCGCTATCCACCAATGCCGGCACAAAAGCCGTGGCGCCGGGCAAACACTCCACCAAAACACCGCGATCCACACACGCGCGCACCAACAAATAACCGGGATCCGAAATCGAAGGCGTACCGGCGTCCGAAATCAAAGCCATCACTTCGCCCCCCGCAATCCGATCCACCAAACGCCCCACCACATCATGCTCGTTGAACTTATGGAACGAGGCGAGCGGTTGCTTGATCTGGTAGTGTTTGAGCAAAACGCCGCTCGTTCGTGTGTCTTCGGCCATAATGAGCGACACTTCATCGCGCAATATTCGCACCGCGCGATAGGTCATATCTTCCAGATTGCCCACTGGCGTTGGCACTACATATAGTTTCATTTGTAGTGGCGTGCTATTATTTCTATAAACTCATCGGCCGAAGCGTTGTCGGGCGCCCACGCATATCGCTCACCTATATATATAAGGACGTCATCAAGCGAGGCCAGTCGTTCGAGCTTCGTAATCTCGTTGTGGAACACCAGCGGATCGTTGCAGAAAAGATTGTGCGTAAATCGTTTTTTCTGTTCGTTAGATATTTCGACCCCGAAGATAGAAAACAATTTTTCTTCTGCGTTTTCTGTGGTTTCTCGTTTTTTGCTCTCCACCTCGACATACTCCACCACATCGCGATCGTCCGTTTTGGCGCTATCTATTTCTGCACGATCTGCGCTATGATCGGCCTCCTCCACCACCGGTGGGGGCGTGACAATAGGTTCGGAACGATATTCGATTTGCGGCTGCGTATCGAGCTCCAAGAAGAGTTCATAAAACTTTTGAACCCTTTGCAAAGCAATGTTTTTTTCTATCTGTGGCACATAGCCTTGCTCGCTCCACCGAGTGACCAACGCCTGGATCTTGCGAAGCTCAACCTCTAGATTAGTTATGTTCATCAAGTTAGTATAATTACATTAATGTACAAAGATAAAAAAAATCGAGCAACTTTTCATCTTTTTGGCGAAAATAAACCATTTAGCTCCATAAACCGCTCCTTGGCTTTGTAATTCTATCTCTTTTTTGTAATTTTATATCACTCGAAATCCAAAAACAATAGTCACAGCGTCAATGATAGTGAACCGACGGAACAAAGATAGTTAAATGCTTAAAGTGAAAAAATATTATAAAAACACAAATGTTATGAAAAACAAATTACTCTTCTTTTGTGTGGCACTTTGCTTTGCCACATGCGCAACAGAACTTTTTGCGCAACCCAAAAACAATCAAAAAACAGCGCCTAAAACAGTCGTCGACAGCGGATATGTTGCGACCAATCAATCAAATTTCTTGGTTCAAGACTCTATTTTACAAGCCAAAATAGACGACACCCAAGCCCTCATCGAAAAAAGCACCAAGGACATTAACAACAAATTAAACTCCGTGCGCAGCGAGATTCGCTCATCGGGGCGCGCGGGCAACTTTATGATCTCGATGCTCAAATACCTCTTCCCTTTTGTGCCTTTCGTTGCCATGATTTTTGTGGCCTATTTTTGGTTCCACTATGCCTACAAACGCCGCGTGATGCGCCAAGACTTGATTATCAAATACATAGATCGCAACCAAGATGTACCCGAATGGCTCTATCGCACAATCAACTCCACCCCGATGATCGATTCGCAAGATCAATATTCGCCCGGCGATGGTAAAGTAAGTGCGGGCAACACCAAAACATTCCTCGTTTTCACCATCATCTTGGGGTGCATTACCTTTATCATGGCTCTAATCATGATCCAATCCAGTGGCTTCTATGATATATGTGTGAGCGCAGCCATGGTACTGGCTACAGGTTATGCCACCGTGTGGTGTTTCCAACAATTCGTAAAGCGTTCAAAATAAGCGATCCCTTCCAGTGACGCAAAACGAAATAACGACCCTCTTTGGGCGATTGGTCAAAGAGTACCAATCGCCCCTGAGGCGTTATCTGTGGTATTTAACCCACGGTGACAGCGCCAAAGCCGACGATTTGGCTCAAGAAACATTCATCAAAGCATGGCAATCATACGCCTCTTTTCGCGGTGGATCGTTTCGCGCATGGCTCTTTACGATCGCTTTTCGTAATTTTTTGGACGAGAAACGACGTGCACATACTTTTGAAAAAGTAGAAACGTTAGATAAATGTAGCTACACCGATAAAGAAGGCGAGATTTTAGATGTTGCACTGGATTGTTTAGACGAAAATGAAAAAAATTTATTACTTTTGTCTGCCGTAGAACAGTTTTCGCATGCTGAAATCAGTCAACTGACAACCCTGCCGCTCGGCTCGGTGAAAAGTACGATCAAACGAGCAAAAACTAAGCTACGCAACTATTTACGCAATGAAGAAGATTGACAACATACTAAAAACCGGACGCTTCGCGGTGCCAGACAACGACTTTTCTGATCAAGTCATGCAACGCATTGCCCGTCAGCAAGATTCACAACCAATGGTGGTGCGTCGGCTTTCGACTTGGCGCGAGTTCCGCCTGCCAATGATTGGGGTGGCTGTTGGGGTACTACTCTTTGGCTTGATTGTCACTCGCATTGTGGATTTTGGCTCTTGGGTCGACAACTTTGGTACACGATACATCGAAACCAGCAAAATACTGGCCGATAAACTCACTCCGCACTTTTCGCTACCCTCAGAAACCGACCAATCAACAGAACAAAAAGATAATAACAACGAAGAAGCGATTCCTCGGGGGGGCTCTAAAAATTGAATTTCACAAGGCGAATTTTTGATCCCGAAAACCAATGCGTACTCGCAGTTAAGCGTGGGGCCATAAGATCCAAAAGCCGATAGAAGAAAAAACGATTTTTTAGACGTCACCTTAAAACAAAAAACAATAAACGTGATAAAAAAGCAAGGTGCATTGCTCAGAAACGTAATTAAAAAAACGATACAAGGATTTGGACTCCCACTACTCTTTGCGGTGGGAGTTGTGGTAGTGGGGTGCAATAAAATCACGCCGGAAGAAAAACATATAGCCCGAACGGTGATCGTCTATATCAATGCGGACAACAATTTATTCGACCAATCGCTTGGCTCTCTGTCCTTTGGCGCCTTGATCGACATCAACGAGATGGAGCAAGCGTGGAACGACAATTCAAAAGACGTACTGCTGGTCTACCTCAATTCGGGCGAATATAGCAAAGATGGTATCTACAAAAAAAGCGCACCAACCATATTACGTATCCACCACGACGACGACCCACTGCGGATCACTTCGCCCGTGGTGAAAACTTACGACAAACACGACGCAAGTAGTCCCAAGGTGCTCTCTCAAGTTATTGCCGACGCTCGCCGGATAGCTCGCGCCGATAGTTATGCGCTCGTTTTTTGGTCGCACGGCACAGGCTGGGTTCCGAGCGGCCTTGGTGCGCCTTTGCGCACCGAGCAAAACCCCGAAGAGGCCACTTCCTATTCGTTCGGCATTAGCAATTCCTATGGCAAAAATCAAATGGAAATCGACGATTTGGTACGTGCCCTACCCTCTGATATTGCCTTTGACTACATCGCTTTTGATGCGTGCTATATGGGCGGGATCGAGGTGGCCTATCAACTGCGCAAGTCGTGTCGCTATTTTATTGGCTCGGCCGTCGAAACACCAATCGATGGTTTTGAATATGATCTTGTAATGAATGAACTTCTATCGGCCAATGTAAACGAATTAGTGCACAAAACATACCTTTACAACAAAGCACAAACGGGTTGGATGAGTACCTGCGCAATGTCGGTGGTGGATTGTTCTAAGCTCGAAAACCTAGCGGCCGCCACTCGTCGTTTGACCGAAAAATCGCCGCGCAAGATGAGTGATGTTCTATTTTCATCGATTCAAGACCTTGGGAGCTCCTCTTCTTTCCGAGCTACGTATTATGATTTTGGTGATTTTGTGAACCATACTTGGGCTTTGGCGCCAGATCTGGGCGCTTTCCAAACGGCGCTTCAAGAAGCAGTGCCGACAAAATATTTTTTACCGGTAAATCTTGGCAGTTACAATATAACTACCTACTCAGGCTTCTCGTGTTTTGTGCCCCGAGCCTATCAGAGTAAGGCTTTGGCGGCTTTTCGCGAGCGTTATGATTGGAGTGCGGCGAGTGGACTTGGTTCGATGCAATAATTTAATTTAATCTTTATGAAATATATCGTTGTAGGACTTGGCAATTTTGGTGGTCTTTTGGCTACTCGGCTCACGGATATGGGGCACGAGGTGATTGGTGTCGATTCGCATCCCGAGCGAGTGGCGGAGTTTGTCGATCGTTTGTCGATGACTGTTTGTTTAGACGGAGCATCGGCCGATGCTTTGTCGGCTTTACCGTTGGCCGATGTCAATGTGGTGATAGTGGCCATTGGCGAGAATTTCGCAGCTTCGGTTCAAACGGTGGCTCAGCTTCGTCGTTTGGGTGTCAAGCGTATTATAGCGCGAGGTTTGAATCCGTTGCACATTGGTGTTTTGCAAACTTTGGGTGTTGAGCGTGTTGTTTTTCCCGAGAAGGACGGTGCGGAGTTGCTTTCGCAATCTTTATCTTTCAACGAGTTCATGAGTTCGTATCGTGTTGATAACGACCATTATGTGATGCAGTTCACGGCTCCTCGTGCCATAGTAGGCCGAACGATTGACGAGACTCGCATCGAGAGTGATTTCCCGTTGAAGGTGATTACGATCAAGCAGATACGTGAGGCGCACAACATTTTGGGTCTTTCTCATAATGAGCGTTCGGTGATCGGTCCTATTTCGGGTCAGACTCCTATTGAGTGGGGTGATATATTGGTAGTTTTCGGTACATTGAAGGCATTTGATTCTTTTTCGCGTTCATTGCCGAAGGATTAGGTTTGGTTTTGCTTTTGTTTTTGTCTGGCACTTAGCGGTTGCGCGGAGAGAGGTTTTTTGCGCGCGAGCTGCGCGAGCTTCGTGTCTCGCAAACCGCTCTATCTTTTTAGTTTGTTCTATC
>JAVWYC010000034.1:0-12926 GCA_036661755.1 Mucinivorans sp.
ACCTCGTTTTTCTGAACTGCTCTTGAAAACTTAGTTTTTCTGAACTAGGCCTAACTTAACACAAACACGCCCCAAAACCCCACCACCTACTTAACTAAAATATCCAACTCACGCCGACCAACACGCGGCTGAATATCCAAATAACCGTTCCTCGATCCACTGATCCGAACCTTCTTGTACTCCGACACAGGCAATAACCTTATATCACACCTATCTATATCCTTGACAAAAACACGCGTCACTGCACCACCATCACTCGAAAACTCCTCCCACCGCTGACTATAACAACGCTGCGCAAAATCGTTCGCATACTTAACCAACTTTCCATTGGTGGCCATCGGATAGTTGCGCACAATAACTGTCGAAAAATATTCATGATCACCAATCCCCGGCCAATACGACCAATATGTTTGCGATAATTTATTCGACTCAAAAATGCCGATAGAATGCTCGGCCGAAGCCGTAAATGCCTTATCACCACTGTAATAAGCCCCCCATTCACCAACAATTACAGGCGAAGCCTTGGCCATACCATTGCGCACTATTTGCTCGAAAATAAACTCTACACGTGAATGACCCTGCGCCGTATTGTCCTTGGTATCGGTCACCAAATCATAGCCATGCGGGGCATAACAACACAATTTGTCGGCCCCACCGAGCGAATCCACAGGCATGACAAAGCGACTCGGAACACCTAAGTTACAAAAATAACTGTGTTCCAAAAATATGATTTGCTGACTTCCGGTAGATCGTATCGAGTCGCGCGCTCTTTGGTAAAACGTAGACAGAGCACCGGTTTCAAAGGTATTGACCAGTGAATCAGCCGAGCCGACCATTGCCTTAAATATCTTTTTATCGTTCAATGCCTCCAAGAAGTCCATTTTGCCCTTGCCGGTAGTCCACGCATCTGCAATTTTATCAATAGGCATCTTTTCGCCCCTAACTTGCTCTAACCCATTGACATAGCCACTCAAAAGAGCCGGTATCACATTCACCGCCCCGCTCCCCATAAAAGGCTCGTTCATCACATCATATCCGGCGACAGAGGGGCTGTCTTTGTAGCGTTGCGCCACTATTTTCAGGCAGTGGAGGTAGTGATCTTGTATGCCGACACTATCTTGTGCTGCTCGATTGTTCCAAAAATTGTCGAAGGCGTGCTGTACTGCGCCACTCAAAAGGTAGGCGTCGCTCCATATTTCGCCTGCTACATGTTGCTCGGCGTCAGTGATTGTTGCCCATTGCGGTGCACCGTTGCCCATCGCGGCGCCGTATAGATCTTGGTGAAAGTCCAGATAGAGCCACAGGCCCAGCTCTTTGGCCCATTGCACTCGTTTGTCGATTTCCTGCAAGTAGACTTGATTGA
Organism: Mucinivorans sp.; assembly: GCA_036661755.1. Classification (GTDB taxonomy): domain Bacteria; phylum Bacteroidota; class Bacteroidia; order Bacteroidales; family Rikenellaceae; genus Mucinivorans. The sequence goes on from JAVWYC010000034.1 coordinate 1,364, forward strand.
TCACTCCCGGTTGCGGTTCGAGCTCTGCCCAATTGACGCCAAAGCGAACAATATTAAAGCCCCAATCTCGGAATTGCGTGAGATTTTGTTGATCGTCTGGGCTTATGTGTTTTTGTTGTGCATCTTTATTGACATAATTGATGCCATTGAGAATCACTTCACGCCCATATCCATCAACAAATTTACGGTTGGCTATGGTGAGTATATTTCCTTTTGGCGATGCGTTGCAGGCCACCAGCGCAAACAAAATGAGTGATATTAGGCTTTTTGTTTTCATATGACGAATATAAAAAGATCGAGTGAAATGCGCTTTGCACTACAAATATACAAAAAAATCCGTGATAATTATCACAAATTCACCAACAAAAAAAGGCCGAATTTCACTATTTTTGCAGTGAAACTCGGCCTTTTGTATAAAAGTCGTTTAGTGTGGCGTTCAAGATAGCGCAAACAATTAAGAATCGATAAAAGTTTTTGGGTGATTTTTATCAAAAAGTCACAACCCGGAAACTGCCCCCCGCCCACCACCCACAAAAATCAATACCGGGGTAGTCACAAAACAGAGAGCAGTGTAAATCAACGATTTACACTGCTCTCATTATTTTTATTTAATATTGACTGTTACTTTTTGAACGATTGTTCTACCGTTACCGCAACAGCTACCGTGGCGCCAACCATCGGGTTGTTCCCCATACCCAAGAAGCCCATCATTTCCACGTGAGCAGGTACAGACGAAGAACCGGCAAATTGCGCATCGCCGTGCATACGTCCCATGGTGTCGGTCATGCCATAAGATGCAGGCCCTGCCGCCACGTTGTCCGGGTGCAAAGTACGACCCGTACCGCCACCGGAAGCGACCGAGAAATATTTTTTCCCTTGTTCGATGCACTCTTTTTTGTATGTTCCAGCTACCGGGTGTTGGAATCTGGTCGGGTTGGTCGAGTTGCCGGTGATCGACACATCAACACCTTCGTGATGCATAATGGCCACACCTTCGCGAACGTCGTCGGCCCCATAGCACTTCACCGAACCACGTGTACCTGTTGAGTATGGTTTTTCTGAAACTATTTTCAGATCGCCACTCAGGTAATCAAATTCAGTTTCCACATACGTAAAACCGTTGATACGAGAAATAATCATTGCTGCATCTTTGCCCAATCCGTTGAGGATCACGCGTAGAGGTGATTTGCGCACTTTGTTTGCCATTTGTGCAATTTTGATTGCCCCTTCGGCCGCTGCGAACGACTCGTGTCCGGCCAAGAAGGCGAAACATTTAGTCTCTTCGCGTAGCAACATGGCAGCCAAATTTCCGTGTCCTATACCCACTTTGCGATCTTCGGCCACCGAACCGGGAATACAGAATGATTGCAGACCGATTCCAATTGCTTGGGCAGCCGAAGCAGCGTCGCGGCAGTCGCTTTTCAGCGCAATAGCAGCGCCCACAACATAGGCCCAGGCAGCGTTCTCAAAAGCGATGGGTTGAGTTTCTTTGCATATCGTGTAAGGATCGAACCCAGCTTTGTCGCACAAAGCCTTCGCCTCTTCGATCGAAGAAATACCGTATTTATTAAGTGTCGCGTTGATCTTATCAATACGACGGTCGTAACTTTCAAATAAAGCCATTGTTTTGAATTGTATTTTTAATTTTATTATTCTGCGCGAGGGTCGATGAATTTCACTCCTTCGGCAAAGCGTCCGTAGGTCGATTTTGCTTTTTCGATGGCTTGATTGGCGTCGACTCCTTTTTTCACGGCGTCCATAAATTTGCCCATGTGTACAAATTCGTAGCCAATAACTTCGTTGTCGGCATCGAGAGCCATGCGAGTACAGTAGCCTTCGGCCATTTCAAGATAGCGAACGCCTTTGGCTTGTGTGCCAAACATTGTCCCCACTTGCGAACGAAGTCCTTTGCCTAGATCTTCCAACCCAGCTCCGATAGGCAGCCCACCGTCAGAGAAGGCTGATTGAGTACGGCCGTATGCAATTTGCAAGAATAATTCGCGCATTGCTACGTTAATTGCGTCGCAAACCAAGTCGGTGTTGAGCGCTTCGAGCAATGTTTTCCCGGGAAGGATTTCGGCAGCCATTGCCGCCGAGTGGGTCATACCAGAGCAACCAAGGGTTTCGATGAGTGCTTCTTGGATAATGCCATCTTTGACATTTAGTGTCAACTTGCAAGCTCCTTGTTGTGGAGCGCACCAGCCCACACCATGGGTCAGCCCCGAAATATCTGAGATTTGTTTAGAGCGCACCCATTTCCCTTCTTCGGGGATTGGTGCCGGACCGTGGTTAGGCCCTTTTTTCACGACACATTGTTGTGTCACTTCGTGTGAATAGATCATTTTTTCTTTATTTTTTGATAGTTTTTGACTGCAAGAGGCAAAAAAAGGTGCGTAAAATTTACGCACCTCAAAGGTAATACATTTTGTGTGATCTACAAAATTCGCAGCCTCACACTTTTGCAAAAAACAAAAAATTATTCAACAACGTCTACTTGGGGAGCTACCTCTTGTGCAGGGGTTGTGGCTTCGCTTTTTTCGACAGCGGGAGCGGCTTCTTTTTTTGCAGCGCCGGCGCGACGAGTTGATTTTTTAGCTGTTTTAGCCTCTTTGTTTTGAGTGTAGGCCGAGAAGTCAACCAGCTCAATCAGACACATTTCGGCAGCATCGCCTTGACGGAACTCGGTTTTCAGGATACGGGTGTATCCGCCGGCGCGAGTTGCGACCTTGGGAGCTACCTCGCGGAATAGTTCCGCAACAGCCTCTTTTTGTTTTAGGTAAGAAAAGACAGTACGGCGCGAATGAGTCGAGTCGTCTTTGCTCTTTGTGATAAGTGGTTCAACATAAGAGCGCAAGGCTTTTGCCTTAGCTACTGTGGTGTTGATACGTTTGTGCAAGATCAGCGAGCTGGCCATGTTGGCTAGCAGAGCCTTGCGGTGTGACGATGTGCGCCCTAGGTGGTTTATTGTTTTACCGTGTCTCATGTTTGTAATTTTGAATTTTGAATTTTTGTTTTTGAATTTTCAACTATTCCAAAAGTTTAGACATTAAGCTAAAAATTCAAAATTATAAATTCAAAACTAAATAATTCAAAAAATTATTCTTTGTCTAATTTATATTTGGTTACGTCCATGCCGAAGTGCAAGTCTTTTGAAGCGAGTAATTCGTCAAGTTCGGTGAGCGATTTCTTACCGAAGTTACGGAACTTCAACAGATCTGCGCGATGATATTTCACCAAGTCACCTAGCGTTTCCACCTCGGCTGTTTTCAGGCAGTTGAGCGCACGAACCGATAGATCATGCTCGGTGAGGTGTGTTTGGAGCAACTGACGCAAGTGCAGTACATCTTCGTCAAATTCTTCTACTGCCACTTTCTTTTCTGTTTCGATCGTAATTTTTTCGTCCGAGAAGAGTTGGAAGTGGAAGATCAGAATTTTAGCGGCCTCTTTCAAGGCATCTTTTGGCGAGATCGAACCATCGGTTGTGATTTCAAAAGTCAACTTTTCGTAGTCGGTTTTTTGTTCTACACGATAGTTATCTACGGCGTACATCACGTTTTTGATCGGGGTATGGATCGAGTCGATCGGCAGCAAACCTATAGGGCAATCTGCCGGGCGATTTTCTTCCGAAGGCACATATCCACGTCCCTTACCGATGGTAAGTTCCATTTGGAATTTCACTGATTTTTCCATACGTGCGATCACCAATTCGGGGTTCAAGACTTTGAACCCTGTCATGAATTGCGACAAGTGGCCAGCCGTAAGTTCGGTCATGTCGGTGACATTGACTTTCACTTTTTCGTTATCCACGCTATCCACCGTACGCATCAAACGCACTTCTTTCAAGTTCAGAATGATTTCGATCATCTCTTCCATCACTCCTTCAATGGTCGCAAATTCGTGATCAACGCCATCAATTTTTACGCTTGTGATGGCGTAACCTTCGAGCGAGGATAGTAGTATTCGCCGCAGGGCATTACCCACAGTTATACCGTAGCCGGGCTCCAAGGGGCGAAATTCGAATCGTCCAAATGTTGCCGAACCTTCGAGCATAATCACCTTTTCGGGCTTTTGAAATGCTAATATTGCCATTTTCGTTTAATTTTGAATTTTGGATTTTGAACTTTGAATTGGGATCATGATTTTCATAACGAGCAGTGTCGCTACGAAAATCATGTGTCCAAAATTCAAATTACTTAGAATAGAGCTCGACAATTAGTTGCTCATTGATGTTTTCCGGAATTTCGTCGCGCGAAGGTGTTTGCACCATGCGACCTTCCATTTTGGCAGCATTCCATTCGATCCAGCTATAACGGCTCACCGTAACGCCACTCAAAGCGTTTTGGATCACTTCCATTGCTTGTGATTTTTCGCGGACGGCGATAATGTCGGTTGTTTTCACACGATATGATGGGATATTGAGCACCTCACCATTGATTGTGATATGACGGTGCGACACTAATTGACGTGCAGCAGCGCGTGTGGGAGCGATCCCCATGCGATACACTACGTTGTCCAGACGGCTTTCTAGCAATATCAACAGGTTTGCACCTATCACACCGCCCATGCTTGACGCCCTTTCAAAAGTGCAGCGGAATTGTTTTTCCAACACTCCGTATATTGCTTTTGCTTTTTGTTTTTCCTTCAACTGAACACCATACTCGCTAACTTTTTTGCGTTTGCGAGCAAGGCCGTGCTGACCCGAAGGGTAGTTTTTGCGATCGAGCACTTTATCTGCACCAAAGATTGCTTCACCGAAGTTACGGGATACTTTGGATTTTGGACCTATATATCTTGCCATTTGTTATTGATAAACTCTTGCGAAAATTCTATTGGATTTACGCTGTTTTTTGTTTTGAAATTATAAAATATGTGTAAACCGCTATCGATCAGACTCTCCGACGGTTAGGAGCGCGGCAACCATTGTGTGGTAGAGGGGTAACGTCGATGATTTCCATCACTTCGATGCCCGCACCGTTGATTGTGCGTATTGCCGATTCACGTCCCGAGCCTGGCCCTTTGACATAAACTTTCACTTTGCGAAGGCCCAAATCGAAGGCCACCTTAGCGCAATCTTGCGCTGCGGTTTGTGCTGCGTAAGGAGTATTTTTTTTGCTTCCGCGGAAGCCCATCTTACCAGCCGAACTCCACGAGATCACTTGACCTTGCGAGTTGGCGATGGTGATAATTACGTTGTTGAAAGTCGAAGATACGTGGGCTGAACCAAGTGCGTCAACTTTAACAACTCGTTTTTTGGTTTGTGTTGTTTTCTTTGCCATAATTGTTTAATTATTACTTGGTTACTTTCTTCTTGTTTGCAACTGTTTTCTTTTTACCCTTGCGAGTACGAGCGTTATTTTTGGTGCTCTGTCCGCGAAGCGGAAGACCCAAACGGTGACGAATACCGCGGTAGCAACCAATATCCATAAGGCGTTTGATGTTCAGTTGAACAGAGCTACGCAGCTCGCCTTCAACCTTAAAACCTGCCTCGGTGATTGTATTACGAATTGCAGTCACCTGCTCATCGTTCCAGTCTTGAACTTTGATGTTCTCGTCTACGCCAGCCTTTGCAAGAATATCGCTACTCATGCTGCGGCCTATGCCGTAGATATATGTTAGGCCAATTACGCCTCTTTTGTTTTTAGGTAAATCAACACCTACTATACGTGCCATTCTTTTTAATTTTGAATTTTTAATTTTGAATTTTTTGTTACACTTAAAGAAAACGTTGTCCTTTCGTAATGATCGACGATGGCTTCCCGGGAAATTGCTTTTTTTTGTTGAACTACCGAACCAAATAATCTTCGTTTACAAGGTAAGTAAACTCCGGTTTTTAGATCAAAGTCCGCTTTGAAAAAAGCTAATTTTCATATTCCACCCATATTTTCAAGTAGTATAACTATGAAATTCAATCGTAGGTTTAGCCCTGACGTTGTTTGAGTTTTGGATTTTTCTTGCAAATCACGTAGAGTTTTCCTTTACGCCTTACAATCTTGCAGTCTTCACTGCGTTTTTTGATTGATGCTCTAACTTTCATTTTTTTAGTTTTTGTTGTTTCGTTTGTCTTCTACTTGTATCGGAAAGAAATTCTTCCTTTCGATAGGTCGTATGGACTCATCTCGACTTTCACTTTGTCGCCTGGCAAGATTTTGATATAGTGCATACGCATCTTACCTGAAATGTGGGCAATAATAATGTGCCCGTTGTCTAACTCTACGCGGAACATAGCGTTGGACAATGACTCCACTACTGTGCCGTCTTTTTCGATTGCAGTTTGTTTTGCCATTCGATTTTTTGTGTTGTGTTTGTTTCTACAAACTTCTTAACTCATTAAAATTCAGCTTGCCGAAAACCCTTAGCCGGGTTGTTCGGTCAATTTTATTTTAATGTTCGATAAAACTAAAAGAGGAGAGTATGTCGGCTTTTCCGTCCACGATTGCTATACAGTGCTCGAAGTGAGCAGCTATTTTGCGATCTTTTGTACGGCAAGTCCAACCATCTTCTTCAAAAACCACTTCACGTGCTCCAAGGTTGATCATCGGTTCGATACAAATAACCATGCCTTCCACGATTTTCGGGCCCGAACCTTGTCGACCATAGTTTGGTACTTGCGGATCTTCGTGCATTACTCGGCCGCAGCCGTGCCCAACCATTTCGCGTACCACGCTATAACCTGCTTTTTGACAATGTTGTTGTATCGCATAAGAAACGTCGCCAATACGTTTACCTACCTGGGCGGTTGCAATACCTTTATAAAGAGCCTCTTTGGTTACTCTGAGCAGCGAAGCCTTAGCCTCGTCTATTTCGCCCACCGCAAACGTGTAAGCGGAGTCGCCAACAAAACCATTTATGAACGTACCACAATCTATGGATACCACATCACCGTTTTTGAGCACTTGTTTTGCGCTCGGGATTCCGTGAACCACCACCTCGTTGACCGAGGCGCAGATCGAAGCGGGGAATCCGCCGTAGCCTTTGAATGCAGGGAGTGCGCCATTGTCGCGAATAAACTCTTCGGCCAAGCGGTCAAGTTCCAGAGTCGAAACTCCTTCTTTGATATGTTGACCAACAAGAGCCAACGTTTTGCCTACCAGAAGATTGCTAATTCGCATTAGCTCAATCTCTTCTCTATTTTTTAGCTTAATCATTTTTTTGTGAAAGATGAATCTCGACATTTTGGTGTCGAAGATTATCTTTCTCTAAACTTTTTTATGAGTTTCTTCCTTTGAGGCGTCCACTTTTCATCATTCCATCATAGTGGCGCAACAGGAGTTGGCTCTCTATTTGTTGGAGTGTGTCAAGGATAACGCCCACCAAGATTAGCAGCGAAGTACCACCATAAAATAGTGCAAATTGCCCATCAACGCCAATCATCTTGGCGAAAACCGGAAGAATTGCAATAATACCCAAGAAAATTGAGCCTGGCAATGTGATTCGTGTCATTACTTGGTCTAGGTAGGAGGCTGTTTGTTTGCCCGGTTTGATGCCGGGTATAAAACCTCCGTTGCGCTTCATATCGTCCGACATTTGGTTGGTATTGATAGTGATTGCTGTATAGAAGTAGGTAAAAATCACTACTAGAATAAAGAAAATCAAGTTGTACCAAAAACCATAAATATTGGCGAAAGTAGCAGCAAACCCTCGTGTTGCTTCAAAGCTACCGAACAAAGCCGGAAGCATCATAATTGCTTGCGCAAAGATGATAGGCATCACACCGGCGGCATTAATTTTCAATGGAATGTATTGGCGAACACCTCCATATTGTTTATTGCCAACGATGCGCTTTGCGTATTGTACCGGGATTCGGCGAACCGCCTGTACAAGTGCTATGGTAGCTGCGAAAACGAGGAATAGGATTACGAGTTCCACAATCAGCATCACAAAACCACCACCAGCGGTAGTGAAACGAGCGTTCATCTCACTGAGCAATGAGTGAGGCAAACGAGCGATGATACCGATCATGATGATCAGTGAAATACCGTTACCGATACCTTTGTCGGTGATTTTTTCGCCCAACCACATAACGAACATCGTTCCGGCGATTAGAACGGTTGTGGCTGTGATGGTGAATAAAATCGACCCGGCGCCCATCACAAAAGCTGAATTAGGCAGTGTACTGTGAAGGTTGATCAAGTAGGCCGGAGCTTGAAGCAGCAGGATACCGATCGTCAGGTAGCGAGTCCATTGATTGATCTTGCGACGTCCACTTTCGCCCTCTTTTTGTAATTTTTGGAAGTAAGGAATTGCGATCCCCAACAACTGAATTACGATAGAGGCCGATATGTAGGGCATGATACCAAGGGCAAAGATCGAGGCGTTAGAGAAGGCTCCACCCGAAAAAATATCGAGTAGGCCTAATATTCCGCTTGCTGTTTGATCTTGGAGTTGCGACCCTGCTAATGCTTCGGGGTTGATACCGGGAATCACCACGAAACTTCCCAAGCGATAGATCAGCAAAATGCCGAGCGTATAGAGAATACGACGACGCAGATCTTCGATCTTGAAAATATTACGTATTGTTTCTATAAATTTCTTCATATCGCCACTTAGATTACTGTTGCCGAACCACCTGCTTTTTCGATAGCAGCGATAGCTGAGGCAGAGAATTTAGGAGCCGAAACTTCGATTTTGGCATTCAAAACGCCTTTGCCCAAAATTTTCACTTGGTCGCCGCGTGAAATCAAACCAGCAGCATAAAGCTCGTCGGTTGAAATCTTTGTTATGCCTTTGGCGGCTAATGCTTCCAAAGTATCGAGGTTGATTGCTTTGTTGAAAACTTTGTTGATGTTGGTGAAACCAAACTTAGGCAAGCGACGTTGAAGAGGCATCTGACCACCTTCAAAACCGCGTTTTTGTGAATAACCTGAGCGTGATTTTGCGCCTTTGTGTCCACGGGTTGATGTGCCGCCGTGTCCTGATCCTTGGCCGCGACCGATACGTTTTTCGCTATGGGTGCTACCTGCGGCTGATTTTAATGTGCTTAGATTCATTATTTTACCTCCTCTACTTTTACAAGGTGTTTAACTTTTTCTACCATGCCAACGATCTCCGGGCACATGTTGTGCTCCACCGTGTGGTAGTTTCTCTTGAGCCCAAGGGCATCAAGATTAGCCTTTTGGGTCTTGGTGGCTCCAATACGGCTTTTGTGTTGTGTTATTTTTAGGATTCCCATTGTTTAATGTTTTTTAGTCTTGAATCGTCTTTCACTTTTTTTGTCGAAAAAATCGACATAAAAATGAAAGGATTCAAAATTAAATTTAGCCGTTGAATACTTGTTTGAGTGAAATGCCACGAGTTTGAGCTACCGTGATAGGGTCACGAAGTTCAAGCAGTGCTTTGATTGTGGCCTTGACCATGTTGTGAGGGTTCGACGAACCTTTACTCTTGGCCAACACGTTGTGGATACCCACACTCTCCAACACGGCACGCATGGCGCCACCTGCGATAACTCCTGTACCGGGAGCTGCGGGGCGGATCATCACTTCCGAGCCGCTGTATCGAGACTCTTGGGCGTGAGGGATTGTTCCGTTGTGGATAGGGATTTTCACTAGATTTTTCTTAGCATCTTCTATCCCTTTGGCGATGGCGGCGGTCACTTCCGAGGCTTTGCCAAGGCCGTAGCCTACAACGCCATTTTCATTACCCACAACCACGATGGCCGAGAAGCTGAACGTACGGCCCCCTTTGGTCACCTTAGTCACACGTTGGATTCCAACCAATCTATCTTTCAATTCGATGTCGCTAGTGCGAACTTTCTTTACATTTTCCATTTTTTTCTCTGCTTAGAATTTAAGTCCACCTTGACGAGCACCTTGGGCCAGTTGTTGAACGCGACCATGATAGAGGTAACCGTTACGATCGAATGCAACTTCGCTCACACCAAGGGCGATAGCCTTAGCGGCTACTGCTTTACCGACCACCTCGCCGATTTGGCCTTTGGTCATTTCTTTTGTGATTTGCTCGGCTACAACCTTATCGAAAGAGCTGGCTTGGCACAGGGTGCGCGAAGTCATATCGTCGATTACTTGGGCGTAGATATGTTTATTGCTACGGAAAACCGTCAAACGAGGGTGTTGGGTTGTGCCCTTCACTGTTTTGCGAACACGCATCTTAATACGTGCACGTCTTTCTATTTTTGTTAGTGCCATGTTATGATGCTTTATTTAGAGTTAGCTGATTTACCTGCTTTACGGCGCAATTCTTCACCCACAAACTTGATACCTTTACCTTTGTAAGGCTCTGGCAAGCGGAGCGAGCGAATCTTAGCCGCTACTTGGCCTACGAGTTGCTTGTCGACGCTAGTGAGGGTAAGGATCGGGTTGTTTTTCTTTTCTGTCACAGCCACTGCTTTCACTTCCACAGGGATCATCATGTGCACATCGTGCGAAAAACCAAGGCTCATCTCGATGATTTGACCTTTGACTTCACATTTGAAACCTACGCCTACAAATTCTTGTTTAATTGTGTAGCCTTCGCTCACGCCTACAACCATGTTGTGGATCAGAGCGCGATAGAGACCATGCATCGCGCGGTGGCGAGGTTGGTCGGTTGGACGGCTAAGGATTACGTGCTCGCCATCGACTTTTACGACGATGTCGGGATCAACCTTTTGGGTGAGTGCACCCAAAGGCCCTTTCACGCTCACCACGTTGTGTTCCCCAATGGTTAGGGTTACACCTTTTGGTAGCGCCACAGGTGCTTTTCCAATTCTTGACATATTTTTATTTTAATTTAATTTATTAATCTTGAAGCTTCTTAGGCTCTATGAAACATAGCATAGAACTTCACCTCCAACGTTAGCTGCGCGAGCGGCTTTGTCGGTCATAATGCCCTTAGAGGTAGAGACGATAGCAATACCAAGGCCGTTAATCACGCGAGGCATTTTAACCACGTTGCTGTAATTGCGCAAACCCGGACGCGAAACGCGTGTCAGAGTTTTGATTGCCGGGGTTTTGGTCACCGGGTGGTATTTCAAGGCGATTTTAATCACATCGAAACCATTTTCGTCTTTTTCCTCTTTGTAGGCTAGGATATAGCCTTGCTCGTGGAGGATACGTGTCATTGCGAGCTTCATTTTTGATGCGGGAGCTTCAACCACTTTGTGGTTGGCTTTCACCGCGTTTCTGATACGAGTCAGAAAATCTGCAATAGGATCAGTCATTGTCCGTTTTGTGTTAATTAATTATTAGTCAATATAGTACGCTCTTTCTAGAGTAAAACTACTTTATACAGAACCTACTATAAGAGGTGCAAAGGTAATAATAATTAATGAATTACCAATTTTTTATTTATTTTTCTTTTGGGGAAATTTGGTATATTGGTGATGTTGATTATATTGATTAGGGGGAAGCGCAAACCGCGCGAGCTTTTTAGTTCGTTCTTTTCCAGCTTTATTTCTTTTCTATCTTTTTAGTTTGCTTTATCTTGGTTCTATTTCTTTCCTATCTTTTTAGTTCGTTCTATCTTTTTAGTTTGTACTATTCTGGTTCTATTTCTTTTCTATCTTTTTAGTTTGTTCTATCCCGGGGGTTTGTGTACCCCCGGACCCCCACAGTTCATTTCTTTT
>JAVWYC010000035.1:0-12764 GCA_036661755.1 Mucinivorans sp.
AGCTGTGTTTTCTTAACTACTCTTGAAAACTGCGTTTTTCTGAATCGGCTCTTGAAAACTTCGCTTTTCTGAACTGCTCTTGAAAACTGCGTTTTTCTGAACCGGCTATAGCTTAGCATAAGCGTATCACAAATTCTGATCCTCTTGCTACAATAACCCCAATAACCCCAACACAAACCCTGCCACCGCAATCGGAAAAATGTCGACCCGAAAACAAAAAATATAACAATATTTGAAAAATAGATAAAAATTCGTACCTTAGCACTTTATAAGAAACACTGAAATAAGAGATATAATAAGACGATAATCTATGAGCGAAGAAACAAAAGATGAAACTGTACACAATCACGGGAAAATCCATGTTGTGAACATCGAAGAGCAAATGAAAACAGCCTATATCGACTACTCGATGTCGGTAATCGTTTCACGAGCACTGCCCGACGTACGTGACGGCATGAAACCCGTCCATCGTCGTATTCTATATGGTATGGCTAACGAATTGAGCTTGTTCTCGGATAAACCCTTCAAAAAATCAGCACGTATAGTGGGGGACGTTATGGGCAAGTTCCACCCGCACGGCGATAGCTCGGTCTATGACGCAATGGTACGTCTGGCACAAGAATGGAGCATGCGCTATATGCTGGTTGACGGGCAAGGAAACTTTGGCTCGGTGGACGGCGATAGCCCCGCCGCCATGCGTTACACAGAAGCACGTATGAAAAAAATCACCGACGAGGTGATGGCCGATATCGACAAAGATACGGTCGATTATACGCTCAACTTTGATGACACGATCCTGGAACCAACAGTCTTGCCGACCAAAATCCCGCTACTGCTGGTCAATGGCGCAAGCGGTATTGCCGTTGGTATGGCGACCAATATGCCGCCCCATAACCTTACCGACACCATATCGGCCATCAATGCCTATATCGATAATCCTGAAATTTCGATCGAAGAACTGATCCCAATTATCAAAGCCCCAGACTTCCCCACAGGAGCGCTCATTTATGGCTATGAAGGAGTGAAGGAGTCATATCTGACCGGACGTGGGCGAGTTATGATGCGCGCGAAAACTGAAATCGAACACACAGCTTCGGGGCGCGAATGTATTGTGGTGACCGAAATTCCGTATCAAGTCAACAAGGCAGAAATGATACGCAAGATCGCCGACATGATCAACGATAAAAAGCTGGAAGGCATATCGTATATCAATGACGAAAGTGATCGTAACGGTATGCGTATTGTGATTATACTCAAATCGGACGCCGTGGCTAGCGTGGTGCTCAACAATTTGTTCAAACTTTCGCAGTTGCAAACATCGTTCTCGGTGAACAACATTGCCCTTGTCGACGGCCGTCCGAGACAGCTGAATTTGAAGCAGATAATCAAATATTTTGTTCGTCATCGTCACGAAGTTGTGGTGCGTCGTACGCAGTTTGATCTGAAAAAAGCGGAGGAAAGAGCTCACATTTTGCTCGGCTTGCTAATTGCTCAAGATAATATTGATGAGGTAATCAAAATTATTCGCGCTAGCAAAACGCCCGAGGACGCCAAGGCGGGGCTGATGACGCGATTTGAATTGAGTGACCTTCAATCGCAAGCCATTGTAGATATGCGTTTGCGCACGCTGACGGGCTTGGAGCGCGCTAAGTTGCAGGCAGAATACGATGAATTGCAGAAAATGATTGAGCAATATAATGCAATTTTGGCAAGCGAAGAGTTACAACTCAAAGTTGTCAGAGATGAATTGACCGAGATTCAAGAAAAATATGGCGATGCTCGTCGTTCGGAGATTGTTCTGAGTGCCGATGAGTTTAACCCCGAGGATTTCTATGCCGATGAAGAGGTTGTAATTACAATTTCACATATGGGTTATATCAAGCGTACTCCACTGACCGAATATCGTACGCAAACTCGCGGCGGTGTGGGTAGCAAAGGTTCGGCTACGCGTGACGAGGACTTTATTGAGCACCTTTATGTGACCACGATGCACAATACGATGCTTTTCTTCACCGAAAAGGGGCGTTGCTATTGGCTCAAAGTGTACGAGATTCCGGAGGGTAGCAAAACGAGCAAAGGACGTGCTATACAGAATGTTATACAGATCGAACCAGACGATAAGGTTAAGGCTTATATCAATGTTCGCCGCCTGAGCGATCCGGAATACATTAATAACAATTACATTATTATGTGTACGGCCGAAGGGTTGATCAAGAAAACGCGTTTGGAGGCCTATTCGCGTCCACGTGCGAATGGGGTTAACGCAATTTCGTTCCGCGAGGGCGACTCGTTGATCGAAGCTCGTCTGACAAGTGGCAAAGCGCAAATGGTGCTTGCTGCGCGTAGCGGTAAGTCGATCCGTTTTGAGGAAGAGCAGATTCGTGCTATCGGCCGTACAGGGTCGGGAGTGAAGGGGATTGCGCTCGACGAAGGCGACCAAGTGATTGGCATGTTGACCGTTGAACCAGATAGCCATAACGATATTTTTGTTGTGACAGAAAATGGTATGGGTAAACGTACCGATATTGATGAATATCGTGTTCAATCGCGTGGAGGTAAGGGTGTTAAGGCACTCAACGTGACTGAAAAAACGGGCAAGCTTGTTTCGATTCAATTGGTGAGCGACGATGATGATATGATCATCATTAATCGTTCGGGGCTAACGATTCGTATGCGTGTGAGCGACATTCGTCAGACCGGCCGTGCAACGCAAGGAGTGAAGGTGATCAATCTGCGTGGCGATGATTCGATTGCCTCGGTGATCGCTGTGCCCCATTCAGACGAAGAAGTGAGTGAGGCGACCGATGTTGTGGCAGTGGTTGATGGACAAGCGGTGTCTGCTGAGGCTGCCACTGCTGAGGCCGAGGTTAGTGAAACGAGCCAAGAAGTAGAAAAATAATAAATAAATAAAACTGACAATGAAGAAACTATTAATTTTTGCTGCAGCTCTTTTAACTTTGGGCGCTGTGGCTCAAACCTCGGACGAGGCCGCTATGGCAAAAAAAATCGCCAAAAGTGACGAGGCAATTGCTGATGCCAAGAAATCAACCCAAGCCACCACGTGGATTAATCGCGCAAACTTGTATGTTGATGCGGCTAATATTTACACCAACAAATTGATAGCCGGCTTTGCGGCCGAGCCATTGTTGGCTCCAATGGGTGCTGCCGATTCCATTGTTGAAGTGGTGATGAGTGGGGTCACAATCAAAAAGCATTCATACCCTTTGGTTGATGTTTATGTGAATGCTGATGGTTTGGTACAATATTGGCAAGCAAAAAAAGAGTATATCAAAGATGCTCTGAAATTGGCCTACCAATCGTTGGTGAAAGCCAAAGAAGTGGACGCCAAAACTTTTGCCAGCAAGGGCGAAACGGTGGTGATGCGTCTGGACAACCAACTGCAAACCGATGGTATGGCGGCTTATAGCTTGTCTCACCCGGCGGTGGCTGCGCGTATGTTCGATGGTTCGTATGCCGCCAAAGAGCTTTTGGGCAAGGTGGACACGGTGTCGCTTTTTTACTCTGGCGTTGCATATTATGAGTCAAAAGAGTACAAGAATGCTTTGGATCGCTTAGAGAAAGTTCTTTCGCTAGCTTACACCCAAGATGGTGCAATATATTATTACATCGGTTTGTGCCAAGATTTGTTGGGCGACAAAGAAGGTGCAATCAAAACATACGAAATGGGTTTTTCTAAATACCCTGCCAATCAATCGGTTATGGCCGGTTTGATCAATGCCTATATGGTGAGTGGCAAAAACACAGATCAATTGATTGCCATTGTACACAAGGCTCAGGAGTTGGATCCTAAGAATGTTTCGCTCTACTTGGTGGAGAGTAATGTGTGGGACAAATTGGGCAACAAAACAAAGGCCGAAGATGCGTTGATCAAAGCTACCGAAATTGCGCCTAATGATTTCAATGTTCATTATAATTATGCAATTCTCAAAGTGCTGCACGCCGAAGGCCTAATCAAAGCTGCCAACGAGCTGGATTTGAATGACACGAAAAATTATAACGAAATGATGAGTAAGGCAATCGAATTGCAAAAAATTGCAATCGAAAAGCTCGAAAAAGCATATTCGATTGATCCGAAAAATGCCGGAGCGATCGATTTGTTGCGCCAACTCTATTTCCCACGTCGCGACGATAGTCCCGAAATGTTGAAACGTTATGAGTTTTTCAGTGAACTTTATAAAGATGCCTCAGCTCAATAATTAGGAAAATATCGAGTTCAAGATAGAAGTAAAAGTGGCGAACAAGAGATTGTTCGCCATTTTTTTGCTCTAAAATCGAATATTTGCACTATATTTGCGTTACTTAACGGGAATCCGAGGTAAGACAAACAATTAAGAGCTAAGAAAAACGCAATTTTTTGTTAAAAGTTTTTTGGGTGACTTTTTGGAGGAGAAAAGGCACAACGAAATAGGCTGTTTTTCTTATATCGAATTTTCGTCACATGAAAAGCAATGGAAGAAAAAGAAATATTAAAAGATATAACTCAGGGAGCCTATCAATATGGATTCACGAGTGATTTTGCGAGTGATTCGTTGGCCAAAGGATTGAGCGAAGATGTGGTGAGGCTTATTTCGGCCAAAAAAAAGGAGCCTCAATGGCTACTCGATTTCCGACTGTCAGCCTACAAGCAATGGCTAACGATGAAAATGCCAACATGGGCACACCTCGAAGTGCCAAAGATTGATTACCAGGATATTATCTATTATTCTGAGCCGCGCAAACCAAAGGTATTCCAAGAGGGCGACCAGATCGATCCAGCCTTGGTGGCCACGTTCGACAAGCTCGGTATCCCGCTTGCCGAGCAAAAGGCGCTCGGTGGTTATGCTGTGGATGCGGTGATTGATTCGGTGTCGGTGAAAACCACTTTCAGCAGCATGCTGGCCGAGCAGGGGATTATTTTTTGCTCCTTTTCTGAGGCTGTGCAGAATCACCCGGACTTGGTGCGTCGCTATATGGCTTCGGTTGTGCCGCCTACAGATAATTTTTTCGCAGCCTTGAATTCGGCTGTTTTTTCTGATGGTTCGTTTTGTTACATTCCGCCCGGAGTGCGTTGTCCGATCGAGCTGTCGACCTATTTTCGCATCAATGCGGCGGGCACAGGCCAGTTTGAACGGACGTTGATTGTGGCCGACAAGGGGGCGTATGTGAGCTATTTGGAAGGGTGCACGGCACCACAAAGAGATGAGAATCAACTACATGCCGCTATTGTCGAAATCGTGGTGATGGACGAGGCCGAGGTGAAATATTCGACAGTCCAAAACTGGTATCCTGGTGACGAGAATGGGGTTGGGGGTGTGTTTAACTTTGTCACCAAGAGAGGTTTGTGTCGTGGTGTTCGTTCTAAGTTGAGTTGGACACAGGTGGAAACGGGGTCGGCCATTACGTGGAAATATCCATCATGTATTTTGGCTGGCGAGGAGTCTGTGGGCGAATTTTACTCGGTGGCTCTGACCAAGGGCTACCAGCAGGCCGACACTGGCACCAAGATGATCCATCTTGGGCGGGGTAGCCGTTCGCGCATTGTGAGCAAGGGTATCTCTTCGGGGCATGGTCAGAATGCTTATCGTGGTTTGGTGAAGGTGGCGGCCAAGGCGTCGGGGTGTCGCAATTTTTCGCAGTGCGACAGTTTGCTGATCGGTTCGCAGTGTGGCGCTCATACCTTCCCCTATATTGAGTGCGCCAATTCTTCGAGCACTGTCGAGCACGAGGCTTCGACTTCGCGAATTGGCGAAAACCAGTTGTTTTATTGCGCGCAGCGAGGCATTTCGGCCGAGGCTGCCGTGGGGTTAATTGTCAATGGATATGCAAAAGATGTGTTGAATAAGTTGCCAATGGAGTTTGCTGTCGAGGCACAGAAATTGCTTACTCTATCCTTGGAGGGTAGCGTTGGTTAGTGGGCGGGGGGTCCTGAAAATTGTTTTTTCTTAGTCGAATTTTGGATCTTAAAATCCTTACCTACATCGAGTAAGCTCCGGTTTTGCGAGAAAAATTCGTCACAGAAACTTAGTTACAGAAAAGTCAATTTTTAGTAGCCCCATCAAAAAATAGTGTCCGAAGAAAAAATAGAAAAAATCATGGATTTAGAAAAAGCAACACTACACCAAGTGGAGTGTCAAAAATTCAAGATGGCAATTTTGCCTTGGGGTGCCTTGGAGCCTCACAACAAACATTTGCCATACTATACTGATTGTTTGCTCTCGCAGGCCATTGCGTGTGACGCGGTGAGGCAAAGTGGTTGTGCGGTTGGGGTGTTGCCCCCCGTTTGGTTGGGGCAGCAAAATCCATCGCAAACAGATTATGCTTTTTGTGTGCACACCACGATCGAAACGCAAAAGGCGATTGTGGGCGATGTGGTGCGTTCGTTGTGGCGTCAGGGGATCAATAAGTTGCTCATTATCAATGGTCATGGCGGCAATTCGTTCAAAGGCGTGGTGCGTGATATGGCTTTTGAATACCCGGATTTTTTGATTTTGGCTACCGATTGGTACTCTATTGTGCCGAGTGATGATTACTTTGAAAATAATGGTGAACATGCCGATGAATTGGAAACGTCTGTCATGATGCACTATCACCCCGATTTGGTGGATCTCGACAAGGCCGGCAAGGGTACTGAGTTGCGATTTGCGCTCGAATCGTTGCGCAACAAAACGGCATGGTTGCCGCGTCGATGGAAAAGCGTGACCGTGGACACCGGTATTGGCGATCCATCGTTGGCCACGGCTGCCAAGGGCGAGCGTTACGCGCGAGCGGTGTGCGCAAAATTGGCCACCTTGATCAAAGAATTAGATATGAATAGTGAATTGTATACAAAATGTTAAATATCAAAAACTTACACGCCACCGTTGATGGGCGTGAAATATTGCGAGGCATTAACTTGACTGTTAATGCGGGTGAGACTCATGCTATTATGGGGCCTAATGGGGCAGGCAAATCGACATTGGCCTCGGTTTTGGCAGGTAACGAGAAATTCACTGTCACCCAAGGGTCGGTCGAATTTAGGGGCAAAGATTTGCTATCGCTTCCCATCGAGGCACGTGCTGCCGAGGGCTTGTTTCTCGGTTTCCAATATCCGGTTGAGATTCCCGGTGTTTCGATGGCGAATTTTTTGCGTTTGGCGATCAACGAACAACGCAAATATCGTGGTCAAGAGCCGCTCGGAGCGGCCGCCTTTCTGAGGATGATGAAAGAAAAAGCGGCCATAGTGGAGCTGGGCGACAAGCTAATGAACCGCATGGTGAACGAGGGCTTCTCGGGGGGCGAACGCAAGAGGAACGAGATTTTTCAGATGGCGATGCTCGATCCGTGGTTGGCTGTTTTGGACGAGACCGATTCGGGGCTCGACATTGATGCCCTGCGCGTAGTGGCTACGGGGGTCGAGCGTTTGCATCGAAGCGACAATGCCACCATTGTCATCACTCATTATCAACGTTTGTTGGACTATATTGTGCCCGATTTTGTGCACGTTCTCTTCGATGGGCAAATCATCAAAACAGGTGGCAAGGAGTTGGCCTTAGAGTTGGAGGAAAAGGGTTACGATTGGATTATCGAGCGATGAAAAAAATAGTAATAGCAAAAAGAGAGAGCGTACGTCAAAGTTTTGTGATGGCCGACTGCGAGGCCCTTGACTGCAAGGCCCAGGGGGCCTATGGAGCCGATGGGTGCGATATGACCATCTGTTTGGAGGCCGAGGCAAGAGCCGATATTTTGGTGGTTGTAGGCCAAAAATCAACGAAAGAACAACATATTGTGGCTCACTTGGGGAGGGGTAGCGTGTTGAAACTCATTACCTTAGATGTTGAGTGTGCGGATTTTGAACGTCATACCGAAATTTATCTTGATGGCGAGAATGCTCAGTGTGAGTTGAGCGGTGTTTTTGTGACCACGGCCACCGAGCGTTGTGCTAATTACATAGAAATGAAGCATTTGGCTTCGGATTGTGTCTCCACTCAGACTTTTCGCGGAGTGGCCTCAGGCTCTTCGCGTGGGAAGTTTCGCGGCCATATTTATGTAGCGCCTCAGGCACAAGATACATCTTCGGAGCAGACTAATTACAACATAGTGTTTAGTGATGGGGCGGTAATAGAGACTCAACCGGTGCTCGAAATTTATGCCGATAGGGTCAAGTGCAACCACGGCGCCACTGTTGGGCGCGAAGATCCGATGGAGCTGTTTTATTTGCGTCAACGTGGCATTGCGCCTGTCGCAGCAAGGGCTATGCTCACGGAGGGTTTTTGTCGTTCGGCGCTGCCTGTTGAGGGGTTTGATCAAAAGACACAAGATCTGATTCAAGAATTATTAATGCGTAAATTGAGTTCGCTATGATTGATTGTCGAGGCGATTTCCCGATTCTCGCCACCAAGGTTCACGGCAAAAGGTTAGCCTATCTGGATAGCGCTGCTACGGCTCAAAAGCCGCAAGTGGTGATTGACGCGGTGAACGATATGCACAAAGTGTGTAACGCCAATATTCATCGTGGGGTACATTATTTGGCCGAGCAAATGACTGCCCAATACGAAGAAGCACGAGCCAAAACGGCACAATATATCGGTGCACGATCTTGGCGTGAGGTGATTTTTACGGCAGGGGCGACCTCATCGCTCAATTTGGCGGCCAGCTCTTTGGGCGAGATGTTGCTCACCAAGGGCGACAATGTGGTGCTCAGCAGAATGGAGCATCACTCCAATATTGTGCCGTGGCAAATGCAATGCGTGCGGCGTGGTGCGGAGCTGCGTGTGATGGAGTTGGACGATTGTGGGGATCTGATTTTTGATGAATCGATCATCGACGAGCGTACGAAAATCGTAGCCATTACACAGGCTTCCAATGTGTTGGGTACGATTCCTAGTTTGGAGCCCATTGTGGCGCGGGCTCACGCCTTGGGCGCGGTGGTGGTGGTCGACGGTTGCCAAGGTGTGGTGCATTCGGGTGTCGATGTAGATGCGCTTGGGTGCGATTTCTATGCTTTTTCGGGGCATAAACTCTATGCACCAACGGGTATTGGCGTGCTGTATGGTAGGCAAGAAATTCTCGAAAAAATGGAACCTTGGCAGGGTGGGGGAGATATGATTGCCTCGGTTTCGCTTTCTCGGGGGTCGACGTGGGGCGAATTGCCGCTCAAATTTGAAGCCGGTACTCCAAATTATATAGGTGCAATCGGCCTTGGTGTGGCTATCGATTATTTGGGGCAATGGGCGGTGGCCGATGTGGCGAGTCATGAAAAACATTTGTATGACCTCTTTGCGCAAGGGCTAATGCGTATCGATGGGGCTAAGATTTATGGCACGGCAGCCGCGAAAAGCCCGATTTGTAGTTTCACCATCGAAGGCACTTCACCGGTGGATCTGGCGATGATTGTCGACAAAATGGGCGTCGCTCTGCGTAGCGGGCAATTGTGTGCCGAACCAACGATGGATCGTTATGCAGTTAGAACGATGTGTCGTGCTTCGATGGCCATCTATAACAATGATCAAGATTGCGCCCAAGCGATCGATGCAATAGAGCGTGCGACGAAAATGTTGCGATAATTTTTCAAACTAAAAGATAGGAAAGTATGTTTATCGTAATCGAAGGATTAGACGGGGCGGGCAAATCGACCCAAGTCCGCAGAGTGCAACAATGGTTAACCGATCATGGCTACGAGTGGGAATATCTGCATTTCCCACGCTTTGCAACGCCATATTATGGCGAAATGATTGCTCGCTTTTTGCGTGGCGAATTGGGCGCAGTCTCTTCGGTCGATCCCTATGTGGTGGCCATGCTCTATGCAGGCGATAGGCGCGATGCGGCTTCTCTCATTCAAGGGTGGATCGACCAAAAAAAAGTGGTGATCGTGGATCGCTATGTGCTATCTAATATTGCATATCAGTGTGCTAAGATTGAAAACACGGAGCTTCGCGCGCGGCTCAAAGAGTGGATCACGGGCTTGGAATACGACTATAACGCCATCGCACGTCCCGATTTGGAACTTTTTTTGGACGTTCCTTTTCGCTTCACAGCGCGTAAACTCAGCGAACAACGCGCAGGCGACGATCGCCAATATTTGAATGGCAAAAGCGACATACACGAAGCCTCGCTCGATTTGCAAGAGGCGGTGCGCGCCATATATATCGAACATCGCGCCGAGCATTACCATATCATCGATTGCGCCGATAGCCAAAACGGACAGATGCTCCCCATTGAAACTATTTCAGACAAAATAATCAATGAAATCAAAGCTGTTTTATAACATAGCGCGATACTTGCTGGCGGCGTTATTCGTTTTTTCGGGACTTACCAAGGGGGTCAATCCCTTTGGGCTGTCGATTCAGTTCAATGAATATTTTTCGGCTCTGTCGCTCCCTTTCCTTACGCCACTAAGCCCGCTGTGTGCCATCGTTTTGCCTGCTGGCGAGACTCTTCTTGGCTTGTTGCTTGCCTTTGGCCTCATGCGAGGTGTCACTCGATGGGCGGTGGTGGTGGTGGTGGGATTTTTTACGATGCTCACTCTGTGGATCGCTGTGGCCAATCCGGTGAACGATTGTGGCTGTTTTGGCGATGTGATTAAACTCTCTAATTGGGCTACTTTTGCTAAAAATGTGTTTTTCTGTGCCTTGGCCGTTGTCTATTTTATCAACAAAACGCCTCAGTCGCGCCCTCTGCCGGGGGGCGTGGCCTATGTGCTGTTGATGGCGATGGCGAGCTTGGCGCTTCCTCTGTATTGCTATTGGCATTTGCCGATGATCGACGTAACTCCTTATGCCAAAGGCAATAACATAGCTTCCTTGATGCGTGGCACGCTGCACCAAGAGAGCACAACGGAGCTCATCTATCGCAATCTGCAAACGGGCCGCGAGCGCACGTTCTCTATTACTGACACCACTTGGCAGGACGATAGTCAGTGGGCGTATGTCGACACTCGAACCACCACCCTCACCACAGGCCTCGCACCACGGATTTCGTCGCTGGCCATGATTGACCTATATGGTCAAGATCGAGCACCGGAAATTTTGTCGCAACCGGGCTATCTGTTTCTGCTCGTTGTGCCCGATCCTATGCGGCTCACCGAAGACGAAAACGAGTGGACGGCCGATCTGATTCGGGGCGCTCGGCAACGCGATGCAAGCGTGGTGCTACTGACGGCTGTCGAATTTCGCGCCGCGAGCGATTCTCCCTTCTCTGATCTGATGCCGATGATGGTCGATCGTTCGGTGTTGCAAACGATGATCCAAAACAGAATCGGAGGCGTGATTTTGCTCGAAAATGGCACGGTGATTGATAAGTGGGCGCTATGAAAATAGAACGTTTTTTTGAGCGACGTAAAATAGTTTTGGTTAGTTGTAAAAAATCACTAAATTTGCTATCTTAAATGTATCTTTATTTATGAAAAGAGTACTTCTATCAACTAGTGGCGGCGATTGTCCGGGTCTGAATGCAGTGATCCGAGGAGTAGTTAAGCGCGCTGCCCAAGAGGGCGATTGGGAGGTTTTGGGTTCGATCCAAGCCTACAACGGTATTCTGTGGGAACCTACCGAAATAAAAGTTCTTGACGAAGCATCTGTTGCCGGTATTCATTACCGCGGCGGTACAATCCTTGAAACCACCAACAAAGGGGGGCCATTTGCGTGGCCGGTGTTCAACAAACAGACCGGCAAGTGGGAATATGTAGATCGTTCGGACGAAATGATCCGCAAGCTCCAATTGATGGGTGTTGACGCTGTGATTTCCATTGGTGGCGACGGTTCGCAGCGATTGTCGCAACAATTGGAGCAAAAGGGGCTCGACATTATTGGCGTTCCTAAAACGATAGACAACGACTTGATGGCTACCGATTTTACGTTTGGTTTCCAGACGGCTGTTCAAATTGCAACCGATGCTGTGGATAAGTTAGTGACCACGGCTGCATCGCACAACCGCACTTTTATATTGGAGGTGATGGGTCGCGACACGGGTTGGATAGCCTTGCACGCGGCAATTGCCGGAGGTGCTGAGGTTTGTTTGATCCCCGAGATTCCGTATGATATAAATAAGGTGGTGGCTAAGTTAAAGACTCGTTACACGCGATCGAATCGTGGTTCGGCTATCATTGTTGTGGCGGAGGGAGCGAAGCCTATTGATGGTAAGGTTCGTTCGGCCACGGCCACTGAGGTTGGTTATGAGAATGCTCGTTTGGGAGGTATTGCGTATGATTTGTCGCGTCAGATCAAGGCTACCGGTTTTGAGCCAGACATTCGCGAGACGGTTCTTGGTCACATTCAGCGAGGAGGTGTGCCGATTGCATACGACCGTGTATTGGCGACGCAGTTTGGTGTGAAGGCTTTCGAGTATGTGATGCAGGGTAAGTTTGGTCATATGGTGTCATATCGTCATCCGGACATTATAGCGGTTCCTTTTGCCGAGGCGATAGGTCGTATTAATTATGTAGAGGAGGGGAGTGATATTATGCGTACGGCTCGTGGTACGGGTATTAGTTTTGGGGATTAGTGGAGTTTGTGTAAATTTGTGGGATAGAGAGCCAGTGATTTGGGGGACCATTTTGCTGGTTTTTTTTGTGTGTGTTTAACGAAGATTTCAAGAGCGGTTAAGAAAGAAACGGAATTACTCGAAGTCGGTTCAGAAAAGCGAAGTTTTTCAAGAGCTGGTCCAGAAAGAAACGGAATCACTCGGCGCCGGTTAAGAAAAACGAAGTTTCCAAGAACCAGTTAAGAAAAACGAAGTTTTTCCCAAAAAGTTTTGGGTGACTTTTTCAAAAGTCACGATTCGGCACGGCG
>JAVWYC010000036.1:0-12610 GCA_036661755.1 Mucinivorans sp.
CCGTGCAGGCGCCGTGACTAATCGTGACTTTTGAAAAAGTCACCCAAAACTTTTTGTGAAAAACTTCGTTTTTCTGAATCGGCGCTTGAAATTTTTGTTTTTCTTAACTGCTACGAGTGATTTAGTTTCTTTCTTAACTGCTCTTGAAACACTTTGTTTTTCTGAACCGGTTATAACGCGCCCCTAAGAATACTTAGCCCTTAATGTGGACAACCTTTCATGTCTAGCCCTATAACGAATCACCCACAAAGCCAAAACAATCAACACAGCATAAGCTGCCACACACATCGGCAAACTCACCTCTACACCCTCCACCACCACCCACTTACGGTAAGCCAAAAGCGAAACCATATCATTTTGCAACTCGGCCACCCACATCGTCAACACACCCAACAAATGAATCGAAGTGACCAAAAATAACAACGTACCAATAATAATCATTGGCACCGTGAGCCATACCGCCAAATTGGACACCAATCCCATCAATGGAATCTGCCCAAAATAGTAAGCCACAAGCGGCAACACAGCCACCTCGGCCGTGCAGGAAACTACAGCCACATTCCACAAAGCACGCACAATCCCATTGCGCACATCAAGCAACGAAGCTATCGGTCGATAGAGAGTAACAATGCCTATCATGGCCATAAAAGACAACTGAAAGCCAATGTCGAACAAATAGTCGGGCCTCAAAGCCAACATCAATACAGCCGCCGAAGCCAATATATTGAGCGAAGAGACACTCCGCGAACTGGCCATGCCGATTTGCAACAACGAAAACATCACCACCGCCCGCACAATCGACGAACTCATGCCCGTAAAAAGCGCATAAGCCCACAAAAGCACGATCACAGTCACACAAAAAATCTCGCGCCCAAAGCGCACCAAACGTACCCAGCCAAACAAAACATTGAGCACCGTAAAAATAATCCCAATATTCATGCCCGAAATGGCCAACAAATGCGACACCCCCATACGGCGATATTCCTCCTTGGTTTGGCGCAACATTTGGCCGCGTTCACCAATGGCAAGTGCGCTCATGAGCGAGGTGGCCGCTATGTGGGCGGTATCTATTTCGTATATTTTTTGCGCTACATCGGCCCGGCGAATCGCCATTCGATCCATCACACAAAGAGCCGTCACCGACGAATCGACAATCGCAGCGCGATAAGTGTACAAGCGCCCCACAATACCTTGGCGTGCCATATATTGACCATAGGAGCCTTCCGCGGCGCGCAATTTGCCACGAAAAGCAATCGCATTGCCACGCGCAACCTTCACATGCAGCGCAGTGTCGATATGCAGCTCCACCCCGTGACGGGCCTTGTGCCACAGCCCCGAAGTGCTGTCTTTGAGGCTGATTAGCTGAACATTACAACGTTCATAACGCCCCTTGAGCTCGGAACTAGCGACGGCACGAGCCACAAAATCAATATTCTCGTCATAAGGCAGTTTCTCTTGCGGCGCACTCCACGAAAACATCGATAGCAAAAAGCCGACCACACCCACCATAAAAAGCAACAACCCTTGTACCTTGTGATAATAAACATCCATCACCACCACCGCTACACCGAGCACCGCCACACCAATCCACCACCACAGCCGATCCACCAAGGCAAGCTCCACATAATGTGCACAAACAATACCTGCCACCAAAGCCAAAGCTATGCCGAGCATCGGATTGGCGGTTGAAGATATTGTTTTTTGCATCACAAATTATTGATAGAACGATCGAAGATCTGTTGAAGGGCACTTAAAATACGCCCCAGTTTTCTCGGTCAAAGTTACGATAGCTCACCGCCTCGCAAATGTGATAGTCAGAAATTTTGTCCACCCCTTCCAAGTCGGCGATCGTCAGCGCAAGTTTCAAGATCCGATCGTGCGCTCGGGCCGAAAGGTGAAGTTTATTGATCGCCTCGCGTAGCAATTTGCTACTCGAAGGCTCCAAGGCGCAATATGTTTCGATCTGACGCGAAGACATCATCGCGTTGCAATGGATCGCCAGCCCCTCGAAGCGTGCCGTTTGCCGATCGCGAGCCTTGACCACCCTTTCGCGGATCGTGGCACTCGTTTCGCCTTTGGGAGCCTCTGTTATTTGGTCGGCATTAACCGGCACCACCTCTATGTGCATATCGATACGATCCAAAAGTGGGCCCGAAATCTTTGACATATAACGATTTACGGCTGCCGGAGTGCACGTACACTCTTTGTCGGGATGAGTTAAATAGCCACACGGGCAAGGGTTCATTGCCGCAATAAACATAAAATTGGCGGGATAGCGCACCGAATATTTTGAACGCGCAATTTCTATCTGGCGATCTTCCAGCGGCCCGCGCAACACTTCGAGCACTTGACGCGAAAATTCAGGCAACTCATCGAGAAACAAAATTCCATTATGCGCCAACGAGATTTCGCCCGGCTTGGGCGACGAACCTCCACCAACCATCGCCACGTCAGAAAGAGTGTGGTGAGGCGAACGGAAGGGACGCGAAGTGAGCAACCCACCGCTAGCCCCTATGCGCCCGGCTACCGAGTGAATCTTAGTGGCTTCGAGCGCTTCGGCCAATGTCATCGGCGGCGTAATTGTCGGCATTCGTCTGCTGAGCATACTTTTGCCCGAGCCCGGAGGGCCAATCATCAACACATTGTGCCCACCGGCGGCCGCAATTTCCAAAGCACGTTTGACGGACTCTTGCCCCTTGACGTCTTGGAAGTCGATATCGAAATTCTTGCAATTCGACAAATATTCGCCTCGCGTGTCCACATACGTCGCCTCGAGGGTCGATCGTCCTTCGAGCACTTCGATGGCTTGGGTCAAGGAGTCGACCCCATAGACTTTAATCCCGTGAACGACAGCTGCTTCGCGTGCATTTTCGCGTGGCAAAATCACGCCGTCAAAGCCCTCTTGCTTGGCCATAATGGCGATCGGCAGCGCCCCTTCGACAGAGCAAACAGCCCCATCGAGCGACAATTCGCCTAGGATCACGTAACGTTCCAAACAGTCGGACTTGATTTTTTCGCTGGCAGCCAAAATACCGATCGCAATTGGCAGGTCATAGTGTGAGCCTTCTTTGCGAATATCGGCCGGCGCCAAGTTGACTACTATTTTGCGTCCCGGCGGCTTGATCCCATTGTTGGCAAAGGCAGCCATAATTCGTTGCTCGCTCTCTTTCACCGCGTTGTCGGGCAGGCCAACTATATAGAATTTGAAACCGGCCGAAGCATCGACTTCGACTATGATTTTAATGGCATCAATGCCACGTACGGTGCTGCTATAAGTCTTTACCAGCATATTGATCTAACGAAATTATGCCACCCCACAAGGTGCTTTTGCCCCTAAGTGTGGGCGCGCCCATATAGTAAACCGTGCCCATGGTGGTAGCCTTTGCATCGAGCAAATCGAGCGGAAAAACATAAATCTCTGACGCTTCGCTCACTCGGCAATAGGCGTTCGTTGTCACACAGTGCAACATATCGATACGGCTCGACAATCGGCTATTCAACATTGCTCCATCGACACGCCCCGTTAGCTGCACATCGCTCGCGCCGGAGCTGTTGACTATCAAGTTTTTAACCTCCACATTGAGAGCGATCGTGTTGCTTGCCCCCATGGTTTCGATGGTTAGGTCTTGGCTGGCAAGGCAACCATCGTTTTTGATTGTCGCCCCATTGGAGGCGATCATTTTCAGACCCGAGGTATGTATTTCGAGCTTCACCTCTCCTTTTTTGTCCAACAGGCCGCGTTCCACGTCGACATTGAGGCATCCGTTTTTCACCTCGCACTTCACTTCGCTTAATTTCAGCCCATCGAGCATCAGGCTGGCATGCGTCGCACTGTCGCCCTCGGCGTTAGCTATAATTTTGACACTCACATTGCCCCGCACATCGATCGAATGGAATGAGGCTGCAATTTCTAACTTTTCTTGCCCCGCGGCCATCAAAGGCAGAGCCACGAGTAACAATAAAAACAATTTACGCATTTGGTCGCTATTAGTTTAGTTTGGTAAAGGTACTAAAAAAAAAGGAAAGGTCACAAAATTTTGCGACCTTTTCTTTCTATCTATTTGCCTTGGGCTTACTTTTGCGAGCTTACCCGAAGGGCTAAAAAAGCATATTAAAGTGTATTGATGGCATTCAAATCTTCAAAGGCCACTTTCAGACGAGCAACCACACCCTCTTCGCCCTTACGCAACCAAGTACGTGGATCGTAGAATTTTTTGTTAGGTTTATCTGCTCCTTCCTGATTGCCAAGTTGCGCTTGCAAATAGCCTTCGTTTTTGATATAGAACTCACGTATTCCGTTCCAGAAAGCCCACTGCATATCGGTATCCAAGTTCATTTTGATCACACCGTAACCGATAGCCTCGCGAATTTGTTCTTGGCTCGAACCCGACCCACCGTGGAAAACGAAGTTAACCGGTTTGGTTGACGATGTTTTGAGGTGCTCGTGGATATATTTTTGTGAAGCGTCCAAAATCTTAGGATTCAAGACCACATTGCCTGGTTTGTAGACCCCGTGTACGTTGCCAAACGAGGCAGCGATGGTGAAGTTTGGCGAAATTTTATTCAACGTTTCATAAGCCGTGCAAACGTCTTGTGGTTGGGTATAGAGTTTCGAGGTGTCTACATGTGAATTGTCGACGCCATCTTCCTCGCCACCAGTGATGCCGAGTTCGATTTCGAGTGTCATACCCATTTTGGCCATACGGGTCAAATATTTAGAACTGATCTCCAAGTTTTCTTCTAGTGACAATTCGCTCAAATCGAGCATGTGTGAGCTATAGAGCGGTTTGCCTGTTTGGGCGAAGTTTTCTTCTGAAGCATCGAGCAAGCCATCAATCCAAGGCAACAATTTTTTAGCTGCGTGGTCGGTGTGCAAAATCACAGGCACACCATAGGCTTCGGCTACCGTATTCACGTGTTTGGCTGCCGAGATACCGCCCAAAATAGCAGCCGCTTGACCTTCGACCTTCAAACCCTTGCCTGCATAAAAAGCAGCGCCACCGTTACTCAATTGAATAATCACCGGCGAATTGACAGCAGCCGCAGTTTCAAGCACTGCATTAACTGTGTCGGTTCCCGTTACGTTCACAGCAGGAATTGCAAAACCTTTTTCTTTGGCATAGGCGAACAATTCGCCCACTTTGTTACCGGTGAGTACACCGGCTGGGAATTTTTTTTCCATCGTATTTTTATTTTTTTATAAGAAATTTTCTACTCTTTTTTTCGGTGAAAGTGCTTTTTTTCGGTGAAGGCACTTTTTTCTTGCCATTCGCCTTTTATTTGTCATAAAAAGCCCTCACCCCACCAGCCTCGCCCCAAGCGGTAAAGTTAATAAATAATTTTATAACTTAGCCATAAATTTTTCACCATCGACTATAAATCGTTCATGTTCGCCGCTGCCAATAACGCCTTTTTCGTCGCTAGCACTCACCGTAAAATAAAGTCGTCGACCATCTTGTTTGATTAGCTCGGCCCGTGCCTCAACCTGTGCGCCAAGGGGTGTGGCGCGCGTGTGCTCGACCGAGATTTTGGTGCCCACTGTGGTTTGCCCAGCCGCGCACAGAGCGGCAGATATTTGCATGGCTGCATTTTCCATCAGAGCCACCATGGCCGGAGTGGCCAACACTGCCAAATCGCCAGAGCCCATAGCCAAGGCCGTATGTTGAGTATCGACTATCATTATTCGCCCCGGCACCCTTTGATTTCACGAGCCATCGCCACGGCCAGTTCTTGGCACGCGGCTAATTTTTCGGGCGTTGGCGAGCCAAATATATCAACTCCCGGCGAGACTTGCTGCCAACCAATTTCTTGGGCAAAGGCTTGCAAGTTACGCACCCCGCCCCCGTTCCAACTATACGAGCCAAAGATACCCAAGTGTTTGTTTTTAAGCCCCATGTGCACTAATTCGCGAGTTAAGGTCTCCATCAAAGGGAACATCTGCGCATTGTAGGCACACGAACCGAGAATCACACCTTGGTACTTCCAAATATCGGAAATCAGATACGAAATATGAGTTTTGCTTATGTCGTGTACTTTGATTTCGCGCACCCCGGCCTCGCTCAATCGGCGCGCAATATAATCGGCCGCCACAGCCGTATTGCCATACATCGAAGCGTAGATAATCACCACTCCTTCGCGCGCCAAATATCGGCTCCAACGATCGTAAAGTTCGATCACCTTGCCCGGATTTTGGCGCCAAATAGGCCCATGCAGCGGACAAATTATATTGATCTGAACACCGGAGAGTTTGGCGAACGCCTTTTGTACCATCGCCGAATATTTGCCCACTATATTAGAGTAGTATCGGCGCATCTCTTCGCGATAGCTCTCAAAGTCCACCTCGTCGTCAAAAATCCCACCGTCCAATGTGCCGAAAGTGCCAAAGGCATCGGCCGAAAAAAGGACGCCATCTGTTTCGTCGTAAGTCATCATCGTTTCGGGCCAGTGAACCCACGGTGTGAGCACGAATTTCAAGCGGTGGTGACCCAGCTCGAGCGTCGCGCCATCGCATACCTCCATCAAATTATCGCTCAGCCCAAAATACGCCTCCAATATCTTGAATGTCTTGCCATTACCCACTATTTTCACATTGGGGTATCGACGCACGATCTCCATAATTTCGCCCGAATGATCGGGCTCCATATGGTTGATCACCAAGTAATCCAACTCGCGCCCCGCAAGCACTTCTTCTACCTTGGCCACGTAAGATTGGCTGGTTCCCATCTCCACCGTGTCCATCAGGGCTGTCTTTTCGTCTTTGATCAGATATGAGTTGTAGGCCACTCCGCTAGGCAAGGGCCACATGTTTTCAAACAACTGCTTACGCCGATCATTCACCCCCAAATAATATATACGGTCTGTTACTTTGATTTCCATAGCTTGTTTTTATTTAGAATATTGTTTCACTTGCATCGAGGCCACCTTTGGATTGGCAATCACGTTGCAACCATTCACGCAACCACCCTCGCAAGCCATCACCTCCACCATATTGCCGGGACACGAGGTGGCGTAAGCACGCATTTCGCGAATAGTTTGCTTTGTTATTCCGCTCACCACCACGGGTCTGATTTCGGCCCGATCACCAACTTTTTTGGCCACCGCCGCCATCACACCGCCCGAATTAGCATAGCCACGCGAAGAGGGGTCGATCGACGGATCCAGCTCGGTTGGCGTGTCACTAAAAGCATCGACCCCCATGGCTACCATCATCGTGCCAATCTCTTCAAAAGAGAGCACATAGTCTACATTGGGATCCGAATATGCCTCGTAACGCTTGGCCATACAAGGGCCAATAAAAACAACCACCGCATCGGGATTCTCTTTTTTGACCAATTCGCCCGAATAGTACATCGGCGAACGAGTGTGCGAAACAAAGGGCTTCAACTCCGGCAAATGACGCCAAGCAAGCATATAGTATGACGGACAACACGAGGTGGTCATAAAAGGTTCGCCCTGGGCCATCTTCGCAATAAACTCCTCGGCCTCTTTTTCGGTTGTAATATCGGCTCCGCGAGCCACTTCATACACTTTGTCGAAACCCAACTTGCCGATGGCGCCCAATATATTGGCTAACGTACTTTTGAACTGACCGGCAATGGCTGGCGCCACAATGGCCACAACCTCTTTGTCGGGATTTTTCATCGCACGAAAAATATCGACCAAATGCGACCGCTCCATAACCGCCCCAAAGGGACAAGCCTCAATGCAACGACCACAATAGATACACTTATTGGGATCTATGTGTTCCTTGCCGCGCTCGTCCTTGGTGATTGCTCCAACAGGGCAAGCCTCTTCGCAAGGCACCGGTTGGTAGATGATTGCATGAAAGGGGCAGTTTTTTTGACACAGACCGCAGTTCACACACAGCGAAGCGTCGATATGTGCTTGCCCTTGGTGGAAAGAGATGGCATGTTTGCTGCAATTCATGGCGCAAGGACGCGCCACGCAACCACGACACATGTTGGTAACCACGTAGTTAATCTTCACACAGGCCGAACACGCTTCGTCCATCACCGAGAGCGGCTCGCGCCCCACTTTTTCTCTGGCAAAGGCTATATCGCCATATTGAGCCAAGCTTGTCATTTCGTCTACTTCGTCGTCTACGCCAAAGCCAAGAAAGCCCATCGCACGATATTTGAGCATCGCACGATCTTTGTAGACACAGCAACGCGAAGCTTCGGAGCCCTTGGGACGCATCAGATAGGGGATTCGATCTATGTTTTGGCGAAGCTCGCCGTCGACCAAAAGTTTGATCATTCGCGCCATCAATTCGCGGCGCAAGATCATTGTATTGTTAGTGACTGCCATTATTTTGCCGCATTATTTCGTCGATCACCTTACTCACCGTTGCGCTTGTGATGAGTTGATCGCCCACCATCACAAAAGGTGCTTTACCTACTTGCGGTTTGTTGCAAAAATCGAGGCATGCCGAGCCGCGAATCTCAACCTTATCCACTATTTCGGCAGGCAGAGCATCGGATAGCAATTGGAGTTCCGCGCCGCCCATAACATAACATAGTGTGCCGCTACAAAGTTTAACTATTATTTTTTGTGTCATATGTTTTATTGATTTCGATCGGTTTTTCGGTTTCAAAGATACGAATATTTAGAAGAATCTAAAATTTGGCAACATTTTTTTTTGAGTCCACCGAGCCCCCAAAAAGCAAAGGCGTTCTCCCCTATCGCCCCACACTACTCCACCGCCGCACAAGCTGCCCTGACCAGCTCCGCCGAGCAAACACGGTCACTGACAAACTGAGGAATATTATAGCTACACATCTCTTGCTGATAATAATCGGCATTAGGAGCCGGCAACAAAAATGGCTTACCAAAACCACCCGTCGAGGCGTCAAAAGCAACAATATAAGGTCTGGTATACAAACCATCTATGGCTCGCGAAGAGAAGACCAACCAACCGCCCGACGAACTAAATGAATGATAACTCTCTGCACAAGAGGAGTTCACCTCGTCTATCGCACGCACCGAACCGCTAACAAGATCCATCAAATAGAGATCGCTCTCTTGGTGCCAAATCGAAAAATTGCCATAGTCAGAAAGCGTAAAGACCAAATAACGTCCATCGGGCGAACACTTGATAAAGGAGGCGCTTTTTTGAGCATCGCCGGCGCGATAGACCACCTCCACCGCACCAAAGCTACCCCGCCGGCCATCGAAAGCCACACGACAAACATCATAGCGCGAACGCTCGACCACCCCATCTTTGGAACACGAATCCACGGCCGCCGCACGCGAAAAATAGAGCCAACGACCATCGGCACTCCACTCGGGGAAAGTCTCGCGCCACTGCGAACCAAAGATCGCAGTATCGGTGATCACCTCACCCCGCCGCACATCATAGACCACCAGATCCGACTGGCGATCGAACACCTCGACCGCTTTGTCGCCCGAAAGAGGAAAGGCTTGCAATATCTCGTTAACCGAATAGGCTATAAAATTCCCATCATTGCTCCACGCCGGATATATCCCCTCGGAACACATCTCGCCCTGACGAAGGCTTATCTTGCGCGCCACACCGTCGTTTAGAATCACCGTGCCCGGGTAAGTGTTGCGCAAATGGAGCATCATGCGTCGAGGTGAGTGGTTGCTGAAAGTGTGACAATTCATACACCCACCCTCGGTCACCGAATTATCGATCAACGTACGCTCGTTGAAAGACGAAAGATCGCGTTCATATATTCCCATCTTGCCCCACATCGCATAACCAGGGTCGATCAAACGATAGACCAAATACCGATCCATAGGCACCGAGCTCACATAGATAGAAAACGGGCTGTATGATCGCCACTCGCCCGAGCAGTGCGCCAAAACCCTCACCACCAGCGAATCACCAAGCGCACCGCCCAACATGGCGTGCCATTGAGCTTGGGGAATCGAAACTTCGGCCGTCGCACTCTCTACGATTAGCTCCACACGACCTTTCACCGAAAATTCGACTTGAAATCTTTCGCCCGGCGCGCCAATAGTAAAGTTGAGCGGCGCACAAATAGCCGGAATAGTAACCCCCACCACATCGGGCACCACAAGCGGCAAACTATCCACCACCTTGGCCCCCGTAATCACACGTGCGGCCGAGCAACCACCGGCCAACAAAAGCAATAAAAAGAGCGTCGTTATCTTGATTTCGAGTTTCATTATCCGGATTTTTATTGCGCCCTCGCGCTGAGCATATAATACCAATAGCTTTGCCGGTTGTCTGCCGACATATTTTGCACATCGCGCGCTTGGCTGTTAAAGGTTTTCACCCTGTCGAGCACCGATCGATCTATGGCATAATTTTCGAGCACAAAAGCACTATCTTTGGCCGCCACAATACGATAGAGCACCAACGCTTCTTGATAGACCCGCGGCAAACGACCGCCATAGAGCACCGCCAAACGCGGTGCCATAGCAACAAAACTCCGAAGATCGGTCGATAGCAAATAAACGAGAGCCAAATAATCGGCTGCCGCACGATTGGTGCTATCCACCGCCAAGGCGTGTTGGAGCGACGCGGTAGGGTCGTCGGTGGAGGTGTAAATCGAGTCCACACCGCCACGCAAAATAGCGCCGGGCGTGAACTTGGCAAGCGGCACCTTAGGGTCGTAAAAAAGAGTACGCGAGAGCTGCTTTTCAAACCTTTCGGCCACAGCCTGCCGACCCAAAAGACGATTATAGTGTGCCAAATGCGCCACATTGACGCGATTGGCTCCGCTACCGCTCATCGACTCAAAACTTAGGCGTAGCGCCTCGTTCACTATACCCACATTAGCCCACGCAAGATCAGAAAGTTTGATTTGCAAGGCATTGTTACCCATCTGCCAAGGAATAAAAAGCACCCCGGGCCCTAAAATTTGAGGCGTATCGAAAATCTTGTCCACCAATTGACCCTGCCTGAAAAGCGCCACTGTACGCATATATTGCACCAGCGGATTGTCTAAGGCTTGCTTATCGCTAAGGCGCAATACCTCCTCCCACTGCTCGTGGTCGAGAGCCTGCTGGGTGAGCATCACCAGTCGCAACGCGGGGCGAAAAGTGAAAGCCAAACTCACCACGCCAACAACTATCACCGCTCCACACATAGCCCGGCTCACCCACCCACGAGCCAAAAATCGAGGCCACCCCAAGTGCGAGATCACGGCTACCAAAAAAAGCAAAACAAAGAATACCCAGTCTAGATGTGAGGCCGTAGAACCCAAAACACAAGAGGCCACCAAAGCCGGATTAACCACAAAAACCAACGAACTAAGCCATGGTAAACTCCACGCAATGGCCCCTAGCACCACAACGCTCACCAAACGAGAGACACTATTCAAGCGAGCATCGAAAAATAGCTCCACAGCCATCAAAATCACTAGCACCAAAAAAGCCGACGGACAAATCACAAAACCCGTCACCAAAGCGAGTGGCATCAACGCCAATGAGCACCACACACCGCCCACCGATCGCCACGCTGCAAAAACGATCACCACAAGCCAAACGCCCACCACAGCGGCCAAGAAATCCGTCAATTCATAACCACCCAACAGATATAATATAGGTATCAGAGCAAGCCACCACCACCGCCCTCGGCCCACGAGCAGATAGCTCACCACACCCACCATCAACCCAATGGCCGCTGCCCCCAGCCATGTCCATTGGCACAGCGCGCCAACAAAGGCCGTCACATAACGTTCCGCACCGCCCAGCTGCGCCAACATTTGACCGGCAAACAGACTGTCGGTCATAAAGAGCGAGCGCGTGCTTTGAAATATCGTTATATGGCTCAGCACGGTGGCGCATGCCACCATCACCAGCACACCAAGGGCGAGGCTCCACGCCAAACGTTCTGTAAATTTGCAGTGCACCAAGGCTTTATTTGAATTTATTGATTTCCGTCATCAGGCGCGAGGTGGGCAATCCCACCACGTTGTAGAACGATCCTTCGATCCGTTCGATGGCCACCAGCCCGATCCATTCTTGAATCCCGTAGGCTCCGGCTTTGTCTATGGGGTTGTATTTTTCGACATAATATTCGATTTGTTGGTCGGTCAATTTACGGAAGAAGACGTCCGAGCTCACCGAGAATGTACGGCTAAGTTTTGCGCTGCGCAGGGTGACGCCGGTGAGCACGGTGTGGCTGTGTCCGCTAAAACTGTGCAGTATTTTTTTGGCTTGTTCTTTGTCTTTTGGTTTGCCGATGATTTGGTCGTTAAAGATGATCAGGGTATCGGCAGTCAGCAGCAGTTCGTCTTCACTTAGGGTGAGGGTGTAGGCTTTGCTTTTGAGTTGAGATAGGTAGCCGGGTACTTCTCGTGCGAGCATTGTGGTGGGGTAGGTTTCTTGGTAGGGGTATGGAGTGGCTACTGAGAAGGGTATATCGAGTTTGGCTAGTAGGTCGCGTCTTCTTGGTGAGGTGCTAGCGAGTATAATTTTTTTCATAGTTTTGGAATTCATGATTTTGTGTATTAGGAACAAATATACAAAATAAAATTGGTTTTTGTTTGTATAATTTTATTTTTTGGTAGTAGATGCGGTGGTAGAGCTAAAGCTGGCTGAGAAAAACGAAGTTTTCAAGAGCAGTTAAGAAAAACGAAGTTTTTCAAGAAAAGTTTTGGGTGACTTTTTCAAAAGT
>JAVWYC010000037.1:0-12460 GCA_036661755.1 Mucinivorans sp.
TCTTAACAAATCATTACTTCAACAAATCAGCAATCGAAATTGCCTCAAATGTCATCTGAGAACGACTACCCTCATACAAAATCCCCAAAGTACTCTCGTCCACAGAAGTCAAACACGAATAACCCCAACCAGGCTCCGCATCAAGCAATACCCCACTGCTCCAAGTCTGACCCATGTCTACACTCGCCTTGATGGTCATGTGATGACGACCCTTGGTCGTGTTGGGGTTCGAGAAAAATAATATCGTACGCCCCTCATAGGTAGCCTTATAGAGCGAAGCCATGCAAACCGGCTCGCGAAGCGCACCACGCGAAGAAGAATGCTCCACCCAAGTCTGACCCAAATCACGCGTTGTCATCACCGTGCGCGAACCACCACGATTGTCG
Organism: Mucinivorans sp.; assembly: GCA_036661755.1. Classification (GTDB taxonomy): domain Bacteria; phylum Bacteroidota; class Bacteroidia; order Bacteroidales; family Rikenellaceae; genus Mucinivorans. Next base: position 387 of record JAVWYC010000037.1, read on the forward strand.
CGAGCGTTGATCATCAACTCGCCATCTGCAGTCTCGACCACCTGCGCCTCCGTGGTATTGGATTTTATCCCCTTGCCGGTGTGCCAAGTCTGACCGTGATCCTTGGAGTAAATAATGGTGGAGTACGGCAAACGATCGGTGTCTACGTATTGAAAAGCAAAAACCAATGTCCCGTCGCGCATTGTGATCCCGCGGCCCGGGCCTTGCAATGTGATAAACCACTCCGGTAATTTCACCTGCGAGGTGATGTTGATTGCCTTGCTCCACGTTTTGCCGTTATTGTCGGAATACGCCGTCACCACTTGCGCTGCTTGCTGCTCCGGTGTGAGCCCTTGGCGAAGGTTGAACCAACCCGTGTTGGCGCCAATACCATGATTCCACAGCGCAATCACCCACACTCGCCCTGTGTTTTGATCGACCAAAATAGCCGGATCGCCAACCCCGTTTTGCGAAGCCGGCAACACGCCATAGTTTCGCATATCAATAATTGTTTGCATCGGCAACCACGTGCGTCCGCCATCGGTGGAACGCGACAGGCCGATTTGAATATCTTCTTGCAGGTCGGTTGACGAAGTGTTGCGAATGTCATAAACGGCTAACAACGAGCCATCTTTGGCTGTGGCCAGACCCGGAATACGGTATGAATCGACACCGTCTTGCCCTGCATTGCGCACCGAAACCCCAACGCGCAGAGGCAAATATTCGTTTTTTACTTCCAGCGGCATATTTTGCCCGCTAATTGTAACGCTTTTCACCCTCGGATCGAAAGTGGCAGTGAGCGGTGTGCCTGCTTTCAGTTTGAGACTGATGTAAATGTAGTTCGCCCCGCAGAAAAGTTTTTGCGAGGAATTTATCTTAAATTTCTCTGTGATAGCGGTTGACCCTCCGGCGGCAATAGCGTAGGCCGGATTACGGAAAATGGTTTGCCCACCGCTCACGCGACCGGCGTGTATACGCAAGGCTTGCGCCGTGGTACGCGAGAGGAACATTGACGTTGTGCCGGTATAGAAAATATCGACCGAGGCTATGTATTTGATGTTTTGTGAGTTGTCAAATTCGATCTCCACAGCATCTAGTGTAGCTTGCCTAGACGTGTTTTCGATACTCAGATCGATCACCGGATTGACTCCTTCGCCCAACATTATGGGGACAGTAGTCGGGTAGACTTTCACCGTGTCCGGATTGGCAGCCAAGCTAGGCAGGGCAAGGAAAGCGAGCAGTAAAAAAATAATTTGTTTCATATTGAGCTTTTGGTTTAATTATTTGTCGTCGATCATAATAATTACAAATATAATATATTTTTAGATAATACCAATAACATTTCGACGAATCAGAGCAATCTTTATGCCATGATCGACCCCGAAGCTAAGGACAAGGAGTCAAAGCACAAAAAAAGAGGGACACTCGCATGTGTCCCTCACCCCGCCCCCTGAAACAAAAAAATTAGTTGAAAATCACATCGCGCACACAACGCACATAAAGGGTGTTTGTACTTTTCCTTCTTGTGCTAAGAGTGGATCCCGACTTGAAATTCACGAACCAGCTCTTGTCGCCCGAGCTTGCTCCGCCTGTATCTTCTGACGTTTGTTCGGTGGCCGTCCAATATTCGGCATCATAGCCACGCCCCGGAACAGTTTGCATGAATTTAGCCATGCGCGGCACCTGCTCCACATCGTCGCGCAGGGCCCAGATAAGCATCATTTCGCGTTGAGTTGGCAAACGCCAGCCCGTGCCCTGATTGGAATATTGGTTGCAATTATCGACGGCACTCCTCCAATCGCACGGGGCAAGATCTTCGTTGGCCACCTCGAATTTTCGATAGAGAAACTCGTTGCTCTTTGTCGAACCGAGGTTTTGCCAATTATTAGCCCCTATATAATTATTGTTGCCGGAGGTCGTCGTTGCCTTTGGTGTTGACGTGACGGCCGCCTGAGGCATTGTCTGACAATCGATTACGGCTATCCCGCTACCAGGGGTCGACTCCCCTACCATTTTCCGAGCTCGGCTTTCGATGTCGCGAACGCAAAGTATATGGTGGCTTTGGAATTGAATTGCATCGATCGTGCTACCTCCTCGCCCAAAATCGATCGCCCAACTATAATAATTGCTAATCCAAGTAGACGACCAATACACTTTGTCGGCATTATCAGAAACGTGCAGCCCCGCCACCCAAAAAACCATCAGCTGAGCCTGCGATGGCAAATACCATTTTAGCTCCTCTTGATCAATTTTCCCATTACCATTTTGGTCACGATTCTTGTCGGCGCAATACTTACCGGCATAATTATTATAGTATGTAAAAGGTGGCCTCACGCCACTGGTGGCGCTATTGTCGTCCAATATTTTCGTGTTCCACATTCCATCTTTTGGATCGGAAGCGCTGCTGACTGTTTTTTTGCCATCGAAGCCCCATTTCAGACCATACGTCGGATAATCATCGCCACCGAAAGCCAAGCTATACTCTTCTGTATGTTCGATCGCCAATTCGCTGGCATAGGTTGCCTCCATGGTTAGGTTTTTGCCACCGAAAAGACCGATAGTGCGAATCGATCGTTGCCAGATCGGCAGATAGACCACCGTACGCTTTGCGGGATCTGTCCAATCGCTAGCACTCGGGGTGGGTGTGTTGACCTCAATCACGCGAATCACCGCTTGGCGATCCATAGACGAAAGATTTTCTTGGGCATAGAGGTAATAGCTGGCCTTGCCCGTGCCTACGGTTTGCTGCGAGAGCGAGCCCAAATCATTGGCGTTGAAAGCCTCGGTGTATGTAGCCCGCGAAGAGACCAACAGCCACGGATCGTCGAGCGGCGTTGGATCGCTTTGGCTCTTGACTATATCAACGCGAGTGGCGCCCGAAGTGCCGCTAATAATCAGCGGTCGCCAGTCGTAGTGTGCGTCCATGACCGGTTCATTGAGCGAGGCCAAAAAACTCTTTTCGTGGCTCACCCGTGTGTCCACCGACACATCGTTCACCCCACGAATATTGACATTAAATGTGTATTGAAAATTGGGGCGCACGTTGTAATCGCTCGAATTATCGCTTCCCAAGAAGAGTTTGTAGCGCATTGTGTGGGTGAAGTGCTCGGCATCGACATATGTGGCGCGGATCTCGACATAGCTAGCGCTATCGGGTGCATACTTGGCCTTCTCTTTTTGCGAGAGCACATCGCCCGTTGTGCCGTCCACCGATCGACGCAAGCCGCGCAAATTCTCGTTCATATAGAACACCCCTTGTTTGGCCGATTTGCCTTCTATATCCACGTTTTCAAAATTAGAGGCCGTGCTATAATCAAAAAACGGATCGTTGGCAGTCGGATTATTGGTATAATAGTCGTTTTGCTGAGGCACAACGTAGGCATAGCGCGGCACATTGCGCACTATGTACTCCTCGACATTGAGCTGCAAGGCCGGGTCGGTGGTGTTGAAAACATTGATTGTCACTTTGGCACTAATGCGTTCGATGGCCACATCTTCCAGCACATTGCCTTGGTCGAGAGTGGTGATTTTCCGGTTGAGCATCTGCCCATAGCCCACAAAACCTTGATCGCGATTGACGGTATGAGTTAAACTGACATAGGTGCTCAGAAATTGATCGCGCGAGGTGATCTGGTCAAAAAAAGTATCGCCTTGATCAATCGTCCCGTTTTTGTTACGCACGTTGCACACAAAATAGAAATCATAAGTGCCGGGCATAATCTCGAAACTAACACGCGTAATACTTTGATCTAATTTTTTGAACTTGCGCAACATAACCAAACTCCCATCGGGATTGAAGACCAACATATGCACCGAATTGATAGCCGATTCGTTGTCCACGCCTTGGCGTGTGACAATCTGCACCGGCGCCACAGCGTTGAGCTGCATCGACACGGCGACCTTACCCCCTGTGTTTATCGCCTGGTCGCCGTCTACCGGAGTGCTCTCCTTGCAACCCATTGCCAACAAGCCCAGCACTAATATATATAGTATCCTTTTCATTGTCATTCAAAATCGTTATCCACGGTAATATAATTGAACCAATCCATCATGTGTATATCGACGCTGGAATTGGTGCTGAGCGTGATCTGGTAGTTTTTGCTTTGTCCCGCCTCAACATTGGCCGCCGGGTCGGTCACCTTGATCACCTGATCGCCAACAAAGGTACAAACGCGAATTGTGATCGGATGTTGCGCACTAACTTCTTGCGGGATAGCATAATAATAGAGATCCACGCCTATTGATTGGCCTTTGAACGCTTTTTGCGCTTGGGTGATCTTCCCCGAGCGAAGGTCGACTCTTGCCGTTTGATAGTAATCTGAAATCAAGACATCGAACACATTTTCGGGCGTAAATTCGCCACCATAGAGCAATGTCACCTTGATTTGCCCATAGATATGTTTGTAGGCGAAGTTCACCGTTCGCGAATCTTGCGATATTGGCAAATCCGGCACACTGGCGCGCAACATATCGCCATATTGTTTGGTGTCGGTAGTGGCGTTGCTAACGGAGCCAAAGGCCAAGGGGTAAGTCCCGTCGAGCGACGGAGTTAAACCCTTTGCGTGCGAAGTGACGATGGAATAAAACGAATAAGTGCCACCCGACAAAAACACAGCCCGCGGATCGGTGGTGATCACTCCCTGCGAAATATCCATCGGTATCTTTCCGTATCCATCTACCCATTCGTTTTGGGTTGTTATGCCAATCACGCCGCGGTAAGTGTCCGTAAAAGGAGCTCGCGAATTAGCAATAGGCGCCACATCGCCCTGAATATCGAGCGACACTTTTTCCGCAGGGCTCGCTGTGCGTTTTTCGCACCCAACGCACAGCAAACACCCCAACACTATATATAGATATACTCTTTTGAACATTCGATTCTTTTTTTTCGGGTGCCGCTGCCATTGCAGTCCGCCCCCACTTTTTTTTTGGTGACCAGACGGAGGTTCATTCCCGCCTGGCCTTTGTTTCGTCGAAACAAGATCGCTTGCCTCGACTTTGAAATTCGCTCTAAGTGCTTCAGAGAATTAAACTTCAATTCCCGGCCTTCACTTAGATAGACTCGGCACCACCGTTGATGTCAACCGTAGATTCCGAAGTCCAGCTTTCGATTGTTGGGTCGCCGAATACGATTGGCTTCATATCCAAGATCGTCGATAGATCCAAGCTCATTTGGTAGTTGTAGATCGCGTTGCGCACCCATTTCGATGCAGGGATTGTTGCCGTAACAACTTTCACACCAGCTTTTTCGGGGTTGCCACCACCTTCGACAATAGCCGTAACGTCAAGATTGATCTTAACATTCAAATCGGCAGTCCATGCTTGTGGGATCAACATCAACACATTGCCATCGGCGTTGGCCAATTGTGCCACTTTGTTGGTGATCACAACATTATTGACCGACTGAGTGTAGGCAGCAGGAGTTCCCCATGCGTCCCAAGCACCCGAAGCCAAAGTCAAAGTACCAACACTGTTCACCCCTTCGATTGTCACACCAGTCACTTTAACTGTGTATAGAGCCGAATAGTCGCCAACTGTTTTGGCCGAGAATTTAACTTGCGAAAGAGCATGCTTGAATACAAATTGAACCTCCTTTGGAGTGCTTTCTGCCTTGCCGTCCCAAGTTGTTGTGGCAGCCTCTTGGGTGTACATCAAATCTACTTGGCTAGCCATTTCGGTCGACACGCTGTAAGAAGGCAATGTACCTGTGGCGATCGACAAGTTCTTGTTGTAGGGAGCATAAGCGGTGAAAGAGTAAATCACATCTTTTGCATAAAATTGCACGGGCGAATATGTCCATACACCGGCATTACGCGTGATTTCTTGATTTTCCATCATGTTGATGCTCGCCGTTGTGTTCATGCCATAGACGCCAATCGTGGCTCCGTCGGCAAAAGAGATACCGGTCACAGGAGCACCTTTTGCTGCTTTGCCAATATAGGCATTGTCAAAAGTGATGCTTTTTGTTTGCTGTTGGTTCTTTAAGTCGTTTTGTGAACAACTTGTCATGGCTGCTGCTGCAATGGCAGCGAAGAATAAGATTTTTTTCATTGTGATTTGTGTTTTGTTAATAAAAATAATTTTGTTTTTTTTTAGTGATAGCGGTCTACATTTATGTGACCCCATTTTAAGTTTTTGTTTTCCTTGATCTTTGGCTTTACAGTTTGGATTTTTTAGGTTAATATTTTTTTATTTTTTATTTTTGATTGGAACCACCACCTCCGGATCCCAATCGTCTAGATCAGCATCGAAACCACCTCCGGGAGGTTCCACGTCGGGGATCACTATATCTTCAACCAAAATCGGGATTTCGATTTCCGGAGCAATGGTTTCAAAGTTGATACTTTTACTCACATCTATTTCGTGAGTGATCACCGAATTGTCGATCAGCAAAAATTCGAGCGACACGATATGTTGTATCTGTTCCACCGTCGGGGTGCCGTCGGGCGAGTTTTTCATGCCGAACATGCACACACGCTGCTGCAAATTATGTTCATCGAGTTGTTCTAGGTCAAAAATCACAGTCCCCGTCTCTTCGCTTGGCTCGCCCGTGGCCAAGTTCAATGAGCGCGACACGCCCGAAAGCGATGCGCGGCACTCCTTGATATTCTTAATACCGTCCACCTTCACCTGAACCGTGGCAAACAAAACACGCGAATATGGCATCACCTTCATCGTATCCTTGCTCTGATTGGCGTTGTTGGTCACCATGCAACGCATCACGGCGTAAGTTGCAAAAAAACGATCCGGCTGCCCAATTGTCACCTCGCTCCGCGTGCGCTCGTTGGCATTACTGCTGATACGATCATAATAGATCCCATTTGCCGAAGGGGCTCGTGAAGCTGGCGAATTTCTGAAAGGCGCACGCGAACGCTCGTCCAAGTGAGCTACCGCCGTTTCAAATTTATCCATTCCACTAAATAGTATCATCTCCGTGTCGCTATTGTAGGCCAACATATTATATTCACCATCGGGCACAATCACCTTGCCTCCAAAAGTTTCGCGATAGGTGGTGTGTTGCTCGCCCGTTGTGGTGTTGTAGAACGAAAGACGTACTCCTTCCGGCAATTTCAGATTCGAGGGCACTTCTTTCCAATCCACATTGACAACCAACGAACCATGCGGGTGCTCAACACACAAATCATTGTATCGGCAACTACACAAGCACACTAGCATCGTTATTAATATGTAAATTCTTCGCATTAAAAATAGTTCAATGTAACTTTCCGGCCACCCAAAGCCATAAAAACCGCTTTCTCCATCATTTTTTCAACAAAACAATCTTTCTCTTCGCTTTTGGCATAAAAAAACAGCTTGCCCACAAAGGGCATGCTGGCCATAAAAGCGTAACATGAGACGATATTTTGGGTGGCATCTAGGATTTTCGAGCTTTTGAGCTTTTCTACCCCGCCACCACAGTCACTATCGGACATGGCCAAAACAATGGACATTATAGTCTCTTGACGCTTGCGATAAAAATTAAGTAAAAACGATGGCTTGTTGTTTGACAAAACAGAAAACATCAACGGGCTGATTTCTGCAGAGATCAAGTTTTGACCTCCACCGAAATTAGTGCCCATAATATTATGTTTTTTGTTTTGCATAAGGCTTACCCTTTTTGTTGATACAAAGGTCGGGCTTTATGCAAAAAAAAAGCTATCCGTTAGGGTAACTTTATGTCTATAATTAGTAAAATGCACATGTGTGTGAGTATCGCGCCATTCATTTTGAGTAATTACCCACAGCGAAGCCTCAAAACTCAATTAAATCACGGTATTTTGTCGGAGTCATATCGAATCGCGTTTTGAAGAATTTATTGAATGTAGTGATCGAATTAAAGCCTGCCATTTCAGATATTTCAAGGATTGTCATACCTATATAGGCTTTGTCTGACATCAATTTCACAGCATATTCCAAGCGATAACTGTTCACATAGTCAGAAAAGGTTGAATTATATTGCTCTTTGAGGAAAAGATAGAGTTTCTTGCGCGACACCTCGACTTTTTCTGCCAATATTTCGGTGGTCAGCTCGGGTGTTGTGTATATTCGATCTTGTTCAAATAGTGTTTTGAGCTTCTCCATCACTCGCCTATCATTGATGCGAAGTGGCTGACTGTCAGTGTGTTCGCGAGCCACTTGCTCGTCCTGCACCTCTTCGTTGAGGTTACTCAATGTAGCGAGGTCGTCTGGGTCGTCTTTTGATGCTTCGAGGTCTTCGAGCGGCTGTTCTTCCGAATAAATATCTTGTTGCAGACACGAAAAAACATAGATCAAAGTCAAGATCACACTAAACACCAAGCCAAAGACAAGCTTTGACGTGTTGCTTGTTTCAACAAACATCGAGACAATACCCAGCGGAACATTGATCGCAAACAAGCCATAGGTCACATAAACCAAATGATAACGCAGATCACTGCTCGACGAGAAATTGTTTTTCATGTTGCGTCGATGGATCAACATCCATCGCAACACTATATAACAGACACAGATAGCATATATCTCGAAGCACAAGCTGACAAAAACCCACCAAAAAGCCATTGGATTCACAAACATCAACTTCGTTAGATCGCTCACGCTATCGGCCTGCACCGGGCGATAACCCAACAGTAGCAACAAACCATAGCCGGCAAAACCAACCAGAAGCAATAAATTTGTCTTCAAAAGATTCTTCCACGACAAGTGCTCCGGACGAAACAGGCTCTTGGCGTATAAATAGGCATAAGAGAGCAACACAATACCAAAGAATAGCGCCCCGAAACCACTGCCGGACCTAAGCATCAATGGGTGCCAATCATAATTAAAGCATAGCACCGCGTCAATCACATAGGCCAATGTCATTAAGGCATACATAAAAGCCAAGGGCCGCTGAGAAGTGGCGCTTGATTGCCAATGCACAAAAAGACTGACTGCGATCACCGCCGCCGTTGTTAATTGTATCGCTTTTACATATATTAGATAATCAAAAGCCTCTGTCATTATTATTAGTTATATATTCAGCACAAAAGTATTGTTTATAATTGATCGCGATCACTTGCGCTTGGGTAAAAGTACTATCTATTTGGGTAAATGTCGGTTTTTTTCGGTAAATAACTATACATTTTGAGCATTTTTATGTCTTAATGGGTAAATATGGGTATTCTATGGCTAATTATTATGACGAAAAAATCCAAGAAATCAAACTCACGCTCTTTTATCAAAATATTGACAATAAAATTCACTCTTTTTCGCAAAAAAACACTTCTGCTCTTTATCCCTGGGCACACTCTTGTCTGAGCTTCTCGACAAGCATAGGCAGCCCTTGGGCTGAATTTTCTTGGTAATGCACCACAGTATTACCCATCTCATGCACCGGCAAAGGGCCGGGATCCACCACATATATAGGTGCTCTGCGTGGCAAGTAATCGACCAAATAAGCAGCCGGATAAACCGAAAGCGAAGTGCCAACAATAATCATAATATCAGCCTGAGCCACAATCTCGATAGCCTTGGGGAGCAGAGGCACACTCTCGCCAAAGAAAACAACAAAAGGCCTGAGCAACGAACCATCATCGTGACGCGCCTCCAACTTTTGACGCCAACCATCGAGCGGCACAATTGCCTCTTGATCTTGCGAACTGCGCAACTTGGTCAACTCGCCGTGCAGGTGCAAGATCGGTCGATCCACACCAATCTCCTCTCCGGCGCGTTCGTGTAGGTTGTCTATGTTCTGGGTAATGATCTGTAAATCAACGTTTTTATCGGCTCCCAAGGCGGCAATAGCCCTATGCCCGGCATTAGGCTGAGCCTCCAACATCTCACGACGACGAGTGTTATAAAACTCGATCACCATTTTTCGATTGTTCACCAAAGCCTCGGGCCTACACACATCTTCGATCCTGTAAGAGGCCCACAGGCCGTTTCCACCGCGGAAAGTAGCCAGACCGCTGTCGGCCGACATACCTGCACCCGTAAAAACCACTATTTTTTTCATCATCGTCTTGTTTTATTGCGACACTTGCATACAAATATAACTATTTTTTAGCGGCAACCATCAACAAAAATATTTCAAAACCAAGCTTTTATTCCTATCTTTGCCTCGCTATGGCAATAAATTTACAAGTCGAAAATCTTTCAAAATCTTTTGGCGAACGCCTTTTGTTTCGCGACATCTCTTTGACCATCGAAAGCGGTCAGCGTGTGGGGCTGATCGCGGCCAACGGGTCGGGCAAAACCACATTGCTCAACATCATAACGGGCCAAGAAGATTACAGTCAGGGGACAATCACTTTTAGCCGCGATATCGAGGTCGGCTATTTGGCGCAAGACCCTCAATTCCCCGCCGATATTACTGTTTTGCAAGCTGCATTTCATGGCCAAAGCCCTGTCCTGCAAGCTATTGCACGATACGAAAGCGCCCTGAGCAGCAAAGATCAAGCCACCATTGCTGCCGCCAACGAAGACATGGATCGGCTCGCGGCGTGGGACTACGAGCAACGAGCCCGGCAAATACTTACTCGGCTCAAAATCACCGACCTAGACCAGCCCATGGGCGAGCTCTCGGGCGGGCAGCTCAAACGTGTAGCGCTGGCGGCGGCCTTGGTCTCGGAGCCCGACTTGTTGATACTCGACGAACCGACCAATCACTTGGATTTCGACATGGTGGAGTGGTTGGAAGAGTTCTTGACTCGCTCCAAAATGAGCCTGCTTATGGTGACCCACGATCGCTATTTTTTGGATCGCGTGTGCAATGAAATCATCGAAATCGACAATCAACAAATCTATAAATACAAAGGCAATTACAGCTACTACATCGAAAAACGAGCCGAACGCCAAGAACTGGAAGTGGTCAATGCCGAAAAAACACGCAACCTATATCGTCGCGAATTGGATTGGATCCGCCGCACCCCCAGCGCACGTTCGGGTAAAGCAAAATACCGGATCGACGCCTTTGAAGAAACTGCCGCCAAAAAACGCTATGTGGCCGATCAACAAAATGTTCAGTTAGGAATAAAATCGTCGTACATAGGAACCAAAATTTTTGAAGTCAAAAACTTAGACAAGCGTTTTGGCGATAAAATGATCCTCGAAAATTTCAGTTATCTTTTTTCGCGTTACGAAAAACTCGGCATTGTGGGCGACAACGGGGTGGGTAAAAGCACATTTCTCAAAATGTTGCTCGGCCAAGAACCTATCGACGGCGGGGTGATCGACATTGGGCAGACGGTTCGTTTTGGCTACTATTCTCAGGCAGGTTTGATCTTCGACCAAGGCCAAAAAGTGATCGACGTGGTCAAGGCCATCAGCGAAGATATTGCCCTTGCCGACGGTTCACGCCTGAGCGCGTCGCAGTTTTTGCAGAAATTTTTGTTTTCGCCCTCTTCGCAATACGATTTTGTGAGCCGGCTCAGCGGTGGCGAACGACGTAGGCTCTATTTGTGCACAATATTGATGAGCAATCCAAATTTTTTGGTGCTCGACGAGCCGACCAACGACCTTGATATACCGACACTTAACGTTTTGGAAGAGTATCTGGCCTCCTATGGCGGCTGTGTGATTGTGGTGTCGCACGACCGCTATTTTATGGACAAAATTGTGGATCACTTGCTTGTGATGCAGGGCGAGGGCGTGGTACGTGATTTTCCCGGCAGTTACACCGCTTATCGCGAGCAAAAGCTCAAAGAAGCAGCACTTGTCGAGTTACAAAAAGTCGAGTTGCAAAAAGTAGCAAAACCGCTCCTTGGTAGTAAGCCGGAAAAGGTTGTAGAGCGTGGCAAATCGACAAAATTATCTTTTGCCGAGCGCCGTGAGTATGAATCTTTGGAGGGCGAAATAGCCGAACATGAGGCAGAGAAATGCGTTTTGCAGGAGCAGATGAGCAGTGGTTCGATGAGTTCGGACTCTTTGTTGGCCGCAGCCAATCGCATAGCTGAACTCATTGCGATGATTGATGAGAAGTCGATGCGTTGGTTGGAGTTTAGTGAGCGTGCTTGATGTTTTTTTTCGCGTGCCGCGGGTTTGGGGCGCGCAAGCTGCGCGAGCTTTTTGTTTATTCTATTCTTGGCTCTATTTCTTTTCTATCTTTTTAGTTTGCTCTATCCCGGGGGTTTGTGTACCCCCGG
>JAVWYC010000038.1:0-12122 GCA_036661755.1 Mucinivorans sp.
GTGCCGGCGCCGTGCCGAATCGTGACTTTTGAAAAAGTCACCCAAAACTTTTTGGGAAAAACTGCGTTTTTCTTAACCGATTCTTAAAAGCTTCGTTTTTCTTAACCGGTTCTTGAAAACTTCGTTTTTCTGAACCGCGCTAGCTTAGCACAAGCTAGCCCCCCAAACAGCGGCGCTTGATCGCAATGCCAAAAAATATAATAACAAAAAATATCCCCCAAAATACAACAACTAAAATAAATAAAATGATCAAAATACCCACACAATACGCCACCCTATGGCGACTCGCATTGCCCGTAATCATCGCACAAGTAGGACAAATGTCTGTCCAACTGGTCGATACCCTCATGGTAGGACACCTGGGCGCAGTGCCCTTGGCCGGCGTCTCTTTTGCCAACTCCCTGATGCTGCCAGTCTCCATTGCCGGCATGGGACTGGCCATGGGACTCACTCCCCTGGTGGGACGAGCCACCGCTCGCGGCGACTTCGCTCGCATACAATCACTGCTCAAAAACTCGATCCTGCTCAACACCGCCGTCGGCGTCTTGCTGGCCTTGTTGCTCTTTTCGACAACTTTTTTTATGGGCAACATGGGACAAGATCCAGCGATCCTACCCATCGCACGCACCTATAATATGTTGATGGTGCTCAGCATCTTACCCATGATGTGGTTCGCCACAGCGCGCCAACTGCTCGAAGGACTATCGAACACCAAATGGACGATGGTGATCACCATATCGGGCAACTTGCTCAACGTGGGGCTCAACTTTGTGTTGATCTACGGCTACCTTGGCATGCCCGAAATGGGCGCGGTGGGAGCCGGGGTGTCGACCCTCATCTCACGCATTGTGATGGTTGGCATGTTTGTGGTGCTTTTCTGGCGTAGGGAGTGCTACACCCGTTTTTTTCGCGGCATGTCGCGCGTTAAAATTTCGTTATTTCGCGTTAGGCGTTTGTTCAACATTGGCGGGCCAATATCGGTACAAATTGGGGTAGAGATGGTGGCGATGAGCTTAATGACGATTGCGGTGGGCACTTTTGGCGCCGATTTTTTGGCAGCCCATCAAATAGCGATCAACATTCCGTCGCTCTCTTTTATGTTTGTCACGGGCATTGCCTCGGCCACAACGATCATCGTTTCGCGCAACTATGGCTTGCGAATGTATGGCGAGATCCGTCGTACACTTAGCTCGGCGCTGATCACGATCACGGTTTTCATGATTTTGTCGGCTTCGCTTTTTTTGAGTTTTGCTTATCCTATCGTGTCGGTTTTCACCTCGGACGACAAGGTGGCTTTGATTGCGGCTCATTTTTTAATTTTCGGAGCTATTTTCCAACTTTCAGACGGAGCTCAGGGGGTGATGTTGGGTGCCTTGCGGGGTTTGTTGCAAGTGATGCGCCCCATGTATTTCGCCTTTGCGACCTATCTTTTTGTAGGTTTTCCGGTGGCATATGTGTCGAGCATGGTGCTTGATTTTGGCCCTTATGGTGTGTGGATTGGTTTTATTTGTTCGCTTACTGTGTTGGCGGGGCTTTATTTCATTGAGTTTCGATCGAAAATGCGAGGTTTGGAGCGTGCTTCGGCCAACAAAGCGGAATAAGAAAGCAATATTTCCAATAAAAATCGTATCTTTGCGTTTATATTGTTGTAGAAGTGCTTTTTTGTTTGTTACTTACAATAAAAAAAATGAAACGAATATTTGTAATTATAGTGTTGCTGTTGGGGGTTGTTTGCTCGTCTAGCGAGACCGCTAGCGCCCAAGAAACCGCGCGCGCGAGTCGTCGCGAAAGGAAGCAAATGCTACAAATAAAACAGGCTCTGCTCGTTGAGAATTTGCTTGCACAAGAGAGCTTCGTCTTTGTGGCTCAGCGCGCCATCACCACGCTGCCCAATATGCCATACGTTACTTTGAGTGGGGTGAATGATTTTATTTTTACCAAAAGTCAAATCACATCGCGCCTGCCTTTCTATGGTCGATTAGACAGTGCTCCTATCGACGCCAATCAAGGGCCTTTGGCATTCACTTCGACCGATTTTACATACAAAATAAGCGACGGTAAAAAAGCGACAAAAATCGTACAAATCCAAGTCAAACGAAGTAAAAGTACAATGGCGGGTGGGGCGTATAGTGTGATGCTGGAAATTTTCAGCGACGCCACGGCTACCCTTAACGTGACAATAGGCAGTGGTGGTCGTTCCACATTTTTTGGTTATGTCCAACAAATAAATGAAGGTATATGAAATTATTAGAGACAATTGTCAAGGCTATTGACGACAAAAAAGGAGAAAACATAACCTCGTTAGACCTTCGGGCGTTGGAGGGTACGGTGTGCGACTATTTTGTTGTTTGTTCGGCCGAGTCTACCGTTCAAGTGTCAGCTATCGCTGCGGGCATAGAAGAGGATGTGTTTGTCCAAACGGGCGAAAAGGTGATCCGCACACATGGAACCGAAAATGCGCTCTGGATCGCGATGGACTATGGCGATGTGATGGTGCATATTTTTCAGAATGAGATGCGTGATTTCTATCGTTTGGAAGATCTTTGGGCCGACGCTTCAATAACTTCTTACGAATCTACGTTATAATTCAATTACCGATCGTTTTCGGGATTTTTTAAGCAAAAATTAATGGCAAATAATATGTTAAATGCCCGTCCCAAGGTCAATATGGCTTGGGTGTGGCTAATTTTTATCGGTGGAGTACTTTTGTGGAGCTATTTTGGGTCGAACCCTTCGGCGCCCAAAGAGATTACGCCCGACGTTTTCAGCGAAAAACTCCTCACCTCCGGCGATTTAGACAAGGTGGTGGTGGTGAACAAAGAGTTGGCCGAGGTATACCTCCAAAACGATAAAGTGGCCAAATACAAAGGCACCCAGGAGTATAAAATGATCCCCGATCAAGGGCCGCAGATGTATTTCACGATCGGCGATCTGCAACTTTTTGAGCAGCAATTTTCGGCTCTTCAAGCCAATGCCGCCATTCGTGCATCGGCCGACACGACGGGTGCGGTGGCGGCTGTCAAGTCGGTTCCGCTAGCCTTTGAAAAGCGCGACGGAGGTTTTATGGAGATCTTCTGGGGGGCGTTGCCTTTTGTGTTGATGCTGGTTTTTCTGATTATCATGATGCGCCGCATGGGCGGTGGCGGAGGTAATGGCGGTGGTTCGGGCACCAATATGTTCAACGTGGGCAAGTCGAAAGCCAAGCTTTTCGACAAAGATGCCGACACGAAGATCACTTTCAAAGACGTGGCGGGCTTAGAAGAGGCCAAGGTTGAGGTGATGGAGGTGGTCGATTTTCTGAAAAACCCGAACAAATACAAAGAGTTGGGTGGCAAGATCCCTAAGGGGGCGTTGCTGGTGGGCCCTCCGGGGACTGGTAAAACGTTGCTGGCCAAGGCTGTGGCAGGCGAGGCCAATGTGCCATTCTTTTCGATGTCGGGCTCCGATTTTGTGGAGATGTTTGTTGGGGTGGGAGCCTCGCGGGTGCGCGATCTTTTTGCGCAGGCCAAGACCAAGGCGCCGTGTATTGTCTTTATCGACGAGATTGATGCTATCGGCCGTGCACGAGGTAAAAATGGTGGTTTTTCTAACAACGACGAGCGCGAAAACACACTCAATCAATTGCTTACCGAAATGGACGGTTTTGGCACCAATGCCGGTGTGATTATTTTGGCGGCCACTAACCGTGCTGATATATTGGATAAGGCTCTCTTGCGTGCCGGTCGTTTTGACCGTCAGATTCATGTTGATTTGCCTGAGATCAAAGAGCGCGAGGCGATTTTTGATGTCCACCTGCGCAATTTGAAGCTCGACCCGGATTTGGATCGTGCATTTTTGGCCAAGCAGACGCCCGGTTTTTCGGGGGCTGATATTGCCAATGCGTGCAACGAGGCGGCTTTGATCGCAGCTCGTGGCGACAAATCGCAGATCGAGAAACAGGATTTCTTGGACGCGATCGATCGAATTGTGGGCGGCTTGGAGCGTAAGAGCAAGGTGCTCAAACCGTTAGAGAAACGTGTGATAGCCTATCACGAGGCTGGTCATGCGACAGTTAGTTGGTTCCTCAAACATGCAAATCCGTTGCTCAAAGTAACCATCATTCCGCGTGGGCGGGCTCTGGGTGCGGCGTGGTATTTGCCCGAAGAGCGTCAGATCACAACGCGAGAGCAGATGACGCATGAATTGGCTTCTTTGTTGGGGGGGCGTGCGGCCGAAGAGATTGTCTTTGGGCAGGTGAGCTCGGGTGCGCTCAATGATTTGGAGCGTTCTACCAAGCAGGCCTATGCGATGATCGCTTTTTATGGAATGAGTCCTGTGATTGGAAATTTGTCTTACTACGATTCGTCGGGGCAGGACATGATGTTCAACAAACCATATTCCGAGCAAACGGCGCTCCATATTGATCAAGAGGTCAAGAAGTTGATCGATGAGTGCTATGAGGTGGCTCGCAAAATTTTGCAGGAACATAGTGATGGTCATGCGCGTTTGGCCGAAATGTTACTAGATCGCGAAGTGATTTTCACCGAAGATTTGGTCGAGATTTTTGGAGCCCGAGTGACTGCATAATTATTGCGCGGCGGAGGCTGTGAGGGGCGGGGCGGAAATTGAATTTCGCGCCTCGCCCCCTCGTCCCCCGAAACGCAACTAAAAACCTAATATCATGCTTACCTTTATAGTGGCAATAATCGCCGTGGCCTTTTTGATGCTGGCCCTTTCCATCACGCAAATCCGCAAGGGGCACGACCTGCAAGGCGATGTGGGCAATAACGACGAAATGAAAGCCCGCGGGCTCGATTGTGCGCTCAAAGGCGAAGACCTGCACGGCTGTCAAAATGACGAGGGTAAAGACGATGGTTGCGCCTCGTGTAACATAAAAGATCAATGCACTAAGGGTGACTCCTAAGGAAACCACCCCCCTCTCCCTTGCTTTTGGCCTTAAAATTCTAAGTTACAGCAAGTAAACGCATGCTTGGCGATCAAAGTTTATCACAGAAAATTCAATGCTCGAAAGCCTCATTGAGCGAAAAATTTGTTTTTGTGGAATATTTTTTATAACTTTGCCGCCAAAGTTGTTATGTATTTGTCAATAAGATGTTCAAAAGATTTCCAATATTTCTGTTATTTGGTCTGCTCGTAGTTTCGTGTAATCGAAGCAAAGAAAGCAACCAAGAAGGTACTATCAGTGTTTCGCTAAACACTGATAGTCTAGCTGTTGTGGTCAGTAAAGCCACCGCCGCTGCACCCGCCGTAGCCGATTTCGCAATGCGAATTGAAAATACACGCGGCGAGGTCTTGCGCCAATGGGCCACGATCGCCCAAATGCCGGCCACGGTGAACATGATGCCGGGTAGCTACCGCTTTGTGGCCTCCCATGGCACGGACACCGAACTGCCTTCGTGGGACAAAATCTATTGGCAGGGCGACAAAAAATTCAAGGTGGACGCCGGGCAAAAAGTCGACGTGCCAATTGTTGTTAAGTTGGGCGTGGTGAAGGTTAAAGTTAACTTTGATGCCGCATTCACTAAATATTATAGCGCCTATTCGGCCGATATTCGCACCACAACACCCGCCACTCCGGCGGCTGCCTATCTTAATTACACGCCGCTAGACGTAGACAAAGAGGGGGCTTTCTTGCCCGGTACACTGCGCATGCGCCTGCACTTGACCTCTAAACTCGATGGCGTGAACTACTCTTTTTCGCCGGCCGCTCCCGTGGGGCCTGCCGCCGCTGCGGAGCTACATACTATTAATCTGAAAATCAACGAGACGAGCGGTACTCCCGTTCTGAGCGTCGAACTAGACGGCACGATGACCGAAATCACCGTCGATATGACTAAACTCCCGGCTTCGGCTCTGCCAAAAGCGGCGCCACGATTGCGCGCTGTGGGTTTCGACAAAACTCAGGGCGAAATCATTCACCCCGAAGGCGAAGCGGCTCCCGTGCGTCTTAGTGCAGCTATTTCGGCACCGGGGGGAGTGAAAAGTTTGCGTATTGTGCCGCAAGGCGCTGCCCTTATCGCTCGGCTCAGCGCAGCCCTAGGCGGTGGGACTTCTGTAGAAATTGTCGGCATAGACCAAGCTAAAAGCAAAATATTGCAAGAAGCAGGCTTTGTGTGGACAGCCTCGCTGAGCGATCCGAGCCAAGCAATTAATGTGCTATCGAATGCCGAAGTGCGATTCAGCGATCTGTTCCTATGCAACATTGCGCGCCCGGAAGATGGAGCGCCGGGCAGCGACTACTCCTTTGCGGTGGAGGTGATCGATCAATTTGATCAAAATTCCACCACTGCCGAAACTTTTTTGGTGCCCCTGCGCATCACGCCGCCGGTTTTCTCGCTCGTTACACCAACGGAAGGCAATGTGTGGGCCAAAACAGCACTTTTTTCTGTGACCTATAACGCCAAGGGCAAGGAACCCCAAATCGAGCTCCAAAGGGCCGGGGGCGCAACTCCATGGAGTGTGGCCACACAAGAATCGACCAATGATGGAAAAGGGAACGCACTCATTAAAGTGAGCGGACTACTCCCATCGACTTCTTATCGCTTTCGTGCCGCGCTGGGCGATCACAAAAGTACAGAGTATGAATTTACAACAGAAAGTACACCGGCGCTCGAAAATGGCACGATGGAAAGTTGGACAGCATCACAACTTGGCACCTCGCAACACAACATACCATACTATTCGCCCTACACTGGTTCCAATAAATATTGGGTGACCAACAACGACAGGACAACAGCCTATCGGTCGTATGCAGGGATTTTTGGCCTCACCTATGGCTACAACTGTTTCCCGGCCGTCTCTTATACTTTGACATCAAAAAGCGGAAAATACGCAGCTGAAATTCGTACAACTTCGGCCTCGGATATCTCTCCGCTCAACTTTACGAATGTCACACAATCACATTCGCAGGTGGCTGGTTTGCTCTATATTGGTGATTTTAGCTACGCAAAGCCTAACGACAATAAAACAGAAGGACGCGCTTTTGCTTCACGCCCCACTTCGATGAGCTTTTATTACACCTACACTAATTATAATAATGATAGTTTCGATGCTCGTATAAGTTTGTGGAGCGGCCAAACTAAAATCGGCGAAGGGATATACAAAAGTCCTGCCGCTCAGTCGGTAGCTGCCTATCAACAGTGTACGGTGAAGATTGCCTACGCTAACTCTTTGTTGCGAGCCGACAAAATGACAATCGTCTTCCGCTCGACAACCAAAGACCAACCGGAAGTGCGTAAAGTTACAATGGCGATCGACTATGAAGCCGATATGGATTACAATAAAAATTGGAGTATTTTTGTCGGCAGCGTCTTACGCGTGGACGATATATCACTGAATTACTAAGGGAGGCTTACCCCCGCGGAATTGCTTTTTTTTGGCGTTGAGCTACGGATCTTAAAATCTTGATTTACAGCGAGTAAATTTCGATTTTTATGAACAAAGTTTGCTGAGAAATCTAATTCTTTAAGAAAAAAAACCTTTTAAGAATATTTGAAAAAATATATAAATTATGAAAAAAATATTTTTGATTTTAGCCATGACGGCTCTTCTAGCCTCGTGTGCGCAAGATAAAACGGCAGGCGGCGGCTCTGAAAATCAGGGCAAAGGTAAAGTCTCGATCGGGATCCAACCGGGCGACGTGATTGTAGTGACAACAGACAAAGCGCAAGCCAAGAAGGCCGCCGCAGCTAGCTCTATGGCAGCATCGAATGGCAAGGTGGATGTCAACGGTTTTGGGGTCAACTTCACCACCAGTAAAGGCGAGGCGGTGGCCTCGTATGCCTCGTATGCCGAGCTGCCGGGCGAATTGGAACTCAAAGCAGGTGATTATATGATTAGTGCCAAAAACGACGGAGTGACCGTTGGTGGCGCATGGGATAAACCGCTATACAGCGGCACAAGCCCTTTCTCAATCAAAGTAGACCAAAAAACACAAGTCAACGTGCTGTGCGAATTGCGTAGCACAGGTGTCACCTTGGCCTATGACGCCACAACGCTAGCCGCACTCGACAATATCTCGGTCACCTTGTCCGTCACGGGCACAGTGCTCGATGACACCCCTGCCAATGCGCGCCGTACAGCGTGGTTCGTTGTGCCGGGTGCTGTCGATGGCAACAAAATTGTAGTGAAAATTAACGCAATCAACAAGGCCACAGGCGAAGGAGTTGCCTTTGAACAACCGATCACCGAACCTAAGGCCAAAGAGTTGCGCCGCATGACAATCAAAGTGTTGACCTCCGGCTCGTCGAGCGTTGTAGTGAATATAGACGAAACAGTGGTGAGCAAAGACGTGACGGTGAGCGTGCCCGATGCTGACGATATTATCGACAACAATGGCGACAATGGATCGTGGGACGAAGATGGACAAAAACCCGATCCCGACCCGAAACCTCAACCAACAGTGCCAACGGTGGTTGGTAAATCGCTCGAAGGTGCAGCCTTCAACATAGACCAAGTGGTGATCGTGGATCGGACTTTGCCTACCAATATCCTGGACGTTGAAATCGCTTCAACAGCCACCGCCGGGTTGACAAATCTCTTCCTTCGTATCGAATCTCCATCGTTGACCGAAATGCTGGCCTCGCAATATGGCATGGTGGGTGAGGTCGATTTGGCGAATCCTCCTTTTGGCGAATCGGCCCCGGGTTGGGTGGCTCTTTTCACCGATCCGATGACCGGTATTATTGATCCAAATGTGCCAATTGCAGGCAAAACTTTGCACACCTTTTCTGTTGGTGGCTTGATGAGTTTGCTGGGCATTATCGATACGGCAGGTGGTATTGAACATAAATTCCACCTAAGGGTTGTCGACGCCAACGGCACGACAGCCAAAACCTTAACGCTAATGCTTCAATATTAGAGCTAGATAGATAATGAAACGAACAATATTCTATAAATTATTGCTTGCAGTGATGCTGGTTATGGCTGTTGGGTGCGAACGCGACAGCCGTAGCGGCGGTGAGCAAGGCGAGGTGGTTTTTTCGGTCGAGACAATTTCAAAAACAGAAATACTCAACGTCTCTACTCGTGTAGGGCAAACGCCTACCTATCGCCTGACAATCTTCAAAGGAACCTCGCAAGTGGCAACGTACGAAGATTATACCAAAATCGAACGCCTATCGCTTGTGGCGGGAACCTATAAATTCGTGGTAGAGAGCGGCGATGCTGCACTCACGGCCATCGAAGCACCATACTATCGCGGCGAAACAACGGTCAATGTGCGCGCCGGACAAAGCGCGGCCGTTAACATCAAGGCCAAGTTGGCCAATGTGCGCGTGTCGGCCACTGTGTCGCAAATTATTATCGATAATTTTACCGATTATTCGCTCACAATAAACAATGTGAAGCTCACCAAAAGCGATATTATTGCAGGGCGTTCGCTCTATGTGAGTGTCCAAAACAAAAGTTTTGTGTGGTATCTTCACTTGATTAATTCGCAGGGGACGACCTCTGACTTCTATCGTACGCAAGATAATGTGGAGCCTTGTTCGCACTATAAATTCAACTTCGATATCGACAACACAGCCGCCGAAGATGATGGGCAATTTATACTCGATCTGCAAGTCGACACTTGGGTCGACCACATAGAAGAAGATATAAATATCAACCTAGAAAAGAAAGATCCGCCTTTGTTGTCGCCCGCCGGTGCTCCGATTTTGAGCGAGCAAGTGGTGGTGAACGAAATAACACGTCAAGCGAATTTCTTGATCAATATCTATACGGCAGCCGGCCTAAAGAGCGTCAAAATACGCCAATCGAACGATTGGCTCACAGCGCAAGGAGTGCCCGCCGTCTTTGAAATCGGGAAAGTAGATGCAGCAACGACTAGCAAAATCAATGCTCTTGGCATCACTTGGGACGGCATAACGCCTAACGTGCCAAGCTCGATTCTTGACTTTACGACCTTGGCCAAGACCGCTCCGCTGGGCGAATACCGAATTTATGTCACAGTGCAAGATAATGCAGACCAAATCACCGAAGGAGTGGTGAACTTTATCGTGCTGCCAGACCAAGACCATATCACCAAAGGGGTAGTCAATGGTGCGAAATACGCCGAATTGAACGGCGTGTGGTGTACTCGACTTGTGCCCGACGGGCTCACCTTCCAATATAAGATCGAGGGAAGCTCCGCGTGGAGTGCAGTGCCAACGAGCGAAATAGTGAAAGACGAAGCGACTAAAAAGTTCTCGGCACGTATCATCAACCTTACGCCAACAACAACGTATATCTTCCGCACCTATTCGCCTGCCGCCGGCGAGAAACAAGGGCAAGAGGTGAAATTCACAACCGAAGATGCTCCCGAAATTCCAAACCTCTCCTTCGACGAAGGTTACTGGTCGGGCAGTTACTGGTATCCGAATGCTTCGGGTGGCAATAGCTACTGGGCAACGGGTAACGACGGCGTGGTGGCCGGCCCGGTGAGCATGTCGGCCAACAACCGCCACGAAGAACAAGATGTGATCAAAGGAAAAGCGGTGCGCTTGACCAGTGTACGCATTACGTTTGGCCTTAGCCCTGTGAAATTTGCAGGGGGAAGTATCTTTACGGGCGACTACAAAACCAATATGTCGAACCCTGTGAGCAGTGTGAAATTTGGCCGCGCCTACACGGGGCGCCCACTAGGGCTTAAAGGCTGGTATAAATACAAGCCGCAAATAATCAACAACAATAAAAATGGGATCCCAAATGTCAACGGGACAATGGATAGGTGCCATATCTATATTTCGCTCGAAGATTGGGGTGGAGCGTCGTCTCGGCCGGATTCGCCAACCATTATTGGCTACGGTGAATTGCAATCGGATCAAGAGGTGAAAAATTGGACTCAGTTCTCTTTCCCAATTAAATATAATGATCCGGTGCGTAAACCGACACACGTAGTTATGACGGCGACCGCTTCTTATTTGGGTGGAAACTTCTGTGGCGGTGATGGTAGCGAGATGCTCATTGATGAATTTGAGCTAATCTGGCAATAGCAATATGCGATATATCAAAACACTTCCATTGATTGTACTGTTGGCTCTGGCCACGGTCACCCTGTCGGCAAAAATGCCTGAACGAGGGAATAAAAATAAACAGACAGCAAAAACTTTTGAAAGAGCGGTCGACAAAAAAACGGATAAAAACAACAAGTCCGCAGCCGACACCCTCTACAAGCAAACTGCCGAAAAAAGCAATAAAAAGGTCGAGCAGTCGGTTCAAACTAAGCCCTTGACCCAAACGCCGATAGAGAGCCAAGCGGCTCCTAAGGCCGATTCGACAGTTAAGCCGGGGGGCGATTCTTTTCCGGTGGCAAAGGCTTTGGCGGTGGGTGATAGCATTAAGCGCAGAAAGAAAGTCCGTATAGATCGAGGGATAGAAAAGATCACGTTTATTCCTCGCGGGTCGATCTTTTTTGGCGGGACGTTGGGTTATACGAGTCTCACTTCCGATGATTTTAAGTTTTTGATTTTCAACGATTTGTCGGCCAAAGCTTATTTGATGAATGGTCGAGTGATGGTTGGTTATGCCTTTAAGGACGATGTGGCGGTGGGTGTTAGTTTTGAGTATTCGCGGACATTTGCCGGTATCGATAAGTTGAATATCGATTTGAGCGAGGATTTGGGACTAAGCATCAACGATTTTTCGTCGATCCAGCAGGTCTATACAGGTACGGCATTTTTGCGCACCTACATCAACATAGGTTCTTCAAAGCGTTTTGGAATGTATAACGATCTAAAGGTGAGCTTTGGTGGTGGAGAGGGCAAGATTTTGAACGGCAAGGGTGATGCGTTGAAGGGGACCTATCAGAAGATCAGCAATGTAGGGTTATTGCTTTCGCCGGGGATTTCTGTTTTTGCTACTGATTTCATGACAGTGGAGGCGTCGATCGGTATTTTGGGTTTGCAGTATTCTCGTACTGAGCAGATTTCCAATCAGGTATATGTAGGTTCATTTGAGACGGTGAATGCTAGTTTCAAGTTGAATTTATTTTCGATCAACATGGGTGTTGCTTTTTATTTTTAGTGAGGTTTCTCGCTGGGCGAGCGGTTTGCGCGCAAGCTTTTTTTTTGCTCTATTTCTTTACTATCTTTTTAGTTTGCTCTATCCCGGGGGTGTTGTGCACCCCGCCGGACCCCCTGCAC
>JAVWYC010000039.1:0-12061 GCA_036661755.1 Mucinivorans sp.
AAATCGCCGTGCAGGCGCCGTGCCGAATCGTGACTTTTGAAAAAGTCACCCAAAACTTTTCTTGAAAAACTTCGTTTTTCTTAACTGGTTCTTAAAAGCTGCGTTTTTCTTAACCAACTCCGAGTGATTCCGTTTCTCTCTTAACTGCTCCTTCCTTAGACGACTCCGGAAATCGCAATAACCCACAACCTAACGGGAAACACCGCGAAACGTATACAAATTGTTTACAACAAAATTCCAAATCATTACCACCGCCGTCGCTATCAACTTGCCCGTCCAATCATTGTTGACCGAAAAACCAAATAACGAAAATGATAAAAATGGAAATAACAAACAACCCCACAAAACAAGATAATGAATACCCAAACCAAACAGCGATACTGAAAAAAATTTCAAAAATTCACCGCGTACATTAGGATTGTCACTCCGCCAAGTCCAATGACGATTGAGAATGTAGTTCGACACAGCTCCACAACAAAAACCGAAACCCGTGGCCGTGAAAATCGAAAAACCTAACCACTGATAAATGGCTCCCGTGATCGAAAAATCAATCAAAAAACCCGAAAAGCCCACAATCCCAAAACGGATCATGCGACCGAGCAACGCTCTATTGATCAAACAACGATACATTGCTTGTCTCTATACGGTTGGCCGAAATCTCTTGATCTAACTTCTCGCTTTTGAGCGCCGGATCGCGAGGTGTGGAATATAACTTCATATTGCGACGCATATAAGCCGGAATCCCTAACGTCTTGTCGTCCACATGGATCATTGTGTCTACCGCCGAATCATGTGCTGCATCGGAATCTACAGGCGACTCGACAGGCGACGTGCCATTAGAGGCACTCTCCACAGATGACTCCACGGTGGCCGCCGGATTGGTGTTATGAATGCGGCGCTCGGCAGTGAATTTGTCGGCCGCTATGCGACGCGGACGCTCCACCTCGATCCGATCGGCTTGACGTGTGACCACCTCGAAACCATCGGCCGAAGGGTCGACCGCTTTTTTGTTGAGCGGTACTTCCGGAGCCTCGAAATCGATCACCTCACGTTGTGGCATAGCCTCCAACGGCCTTACTCCGGGCGCTGGTGTGATAATTCCTTTGTAGTGGTCGGCGATGGCGGGAATGTTCTGCACATCGAAACCCGTGGCCACGATGGTGATTCGTATATCATCGCCCAACGATTCGTCGCGACCAGCCCCCCAGATAACGTCGGTTTGGTTGTCTAGCCCCGAACGCTCTTGGATAAAAGAGAGTATTTGCAACGATTCATCGTAGGTCAATTCGTCGTTGCCGGAGGTGATGTTGAGCAACACGTTTTTGGCTCCCAAAATGCTGTTATGGTGTAGCAAGGGTGAATTGACCGCGGCCTCGGCCACGATAAGTGCCCGATCTTCGCCTCCGCCAACGGCCGAGCCCATCAGAGCCACGCCGCTATCTTTCATGATTGTTGTCACATCGGCAAAGTCGACGTTCACATCGGCATAGGCTGTTATAATGTCGGCAATGCTTTTGGCGGCCATCGCCAATATGTCGTCGGCCTTGGCCAGTGCTTGCGAGATGCCTAACTTGCCGTATATTTGCGCAATATGTTCGTTGTTGATCACGATAAGCGAATCCACACAGCCACTCAACTCTTCGATCCCGGCAATGGCTTGTTCTACTCGTTTGGGCCCTTCGCCTTTGAATGGGATCGAGACAATGCCAACGGTGAGAATGCCCATATCTTTGGCGATGCGTGCCACCACCGGCGCTGCACCGGTTCCAGTGCCGCCCCCCATGCCGGCTGTCACGAAGAGCATTTTGGTGTCGTTCACCGTGAGCGCTTCTTTTATCTCTTCGACCGAGTCCATGGCCGCTTGCCTTGCGCGCTCGGGCTTGTTGCCCGCCCCAAGGCCGTTGCCTAACATGATTTTATTGGGCACCGGGCTACGTTCGAGGGCTTGTTTGTCGGTGTTGCACACCATGAACGACACATCGGCGTTGGCCAAACGGAACATATGGTTCACCGCGTTGCCGCCGCCACCGCCAATCCCGGCTACCATAATAATGGAGCTAGTGACCGGAGCTATATCGAATGTTACAATATCCATTGAAATGAAATAATAATGATTTTAACGTTAAAATGAGGTCTTTTGGTGAGCCATTGGCCTAAAATTCTTCATCGTCCACCTCTTCAAACATATTGCCGAACATGCCTTTTAGTTTGCCGAAGAAGCCTGGTTTTCGGCGGCGATCGTTCATTGTGAAGCCCTCTTCGTATTGATCTTCTTCCGGCAACTCTTCTTGCCCTTCTTCTTGGGCGGCAGCAGCGGCTGCTTGCTCGGCGGCGTATTGTTCTTCTTCGATCGCTTGGTAGGTGTTGTCGGCCTGTGTGGCGGCGGTGGCAGCAGCAGCGGCGGCGATAGGCGGAACATTACGATCGTGATAAGCTGCACTTTGAGCTCCGCTCGTTGGTGTGGCGGCGATCATTGGAGGCACTTCGCGTTCGGTGACTTGGGAGAAGTGTCCCTTGCGTATGGCGTCGATCAGGATCCCGGCAATGGTGGAATACTTAGGGCTATTGACTGTTTCGGCACTTTCGGGTGTTAGGAATTGAACGGGAGTAGCCACTCGCACCTCCATTTCTAATTGATTGTGGAAGAGTAGGTCTAGGTTTTTGAGCATTGCCCCTCCGCCGGTGAGCACAAGGCCTGCGCCCAGTTTGCCTTTGTAGCCGCATTTTTCGATTTGTTCGGCCACGAAGTCGATTATATCGTACATTCGAGCTTCGATTATCCCCGAGAGGGCTCTCACGGCGATCTCTTTGGGCGCTTGGCCACTCACGGAAGGAATGTTGATATATTTTTGGTCGGCTGCTTTTTCGGCCACTGCTTCGCCGAAGGTGACTTTAAGTTTTTCGACATGGCGTTCCAAGATGCCATAAGATTTAATATCGTTATTGATCACATTGCCTCCTATGGGCAGCACGGCGATATGGCGAATCACTTTGTCGTGATAGATACATAGGTCGGTTGTTCCGCCTCCAATATCGACCACCGCCACGCCGAGTTCTTTCTCGTCTTCAGAGAGCACAGCCTCCGACGAGGCGAGCGGTTGCAAGACCACGCCTTGCACATCGAGACCCACGCGCGAAAAACAGCGGCGTATGCGTTCTATTGCTGCATCTTCGCCCGTTATGATGTTGAATTTGGCTTCGAGTCGTTTGCCTTCCATGCCCACGGGTTCGGTGATGTCTACTTCGTCGTCCAGGGTGTAGGTTTGTGGCAGCACGGTGATAATTGTTTGCCCCAATGGCACCGATGAATTGTGCATTTCGTCTTTAAGTCGTGCCACGTCTTGTTCGGTGACCTCGCTCACCACGGCGTCCGAATTGTGGACAAAGACATAGCCCGAGGTGCGGCTGCATTTGATATGTTGGCCCGAAATGCCGATATAGACTTCGCTCAGAAAGAGGCCTGTTTGTTCTTCGATACGATTTTTGACCTCGCGCAGCGTGATGGCCGCCTGCTCCATGTTGCGTAGATCGCCTTTGATCACACCGCGGCTAGATAGCTCTTTGAGGGCTATGATCTCGACTTTGTTTTTTTCGGCCTTAGCGGCAACTGCAATCACGACTTTGGTTGTCCCTAGGTCTACTGCGGCTACGTATTGTCTGTTATCCATCTTTTTGATCATTAGGAGTGAAAAAAACGCCAAATCACAACAAGATCACGCCGTGTTATCTTGTTGTCAATGAATCTATTTCTGTTCCTTGGTTCTTAACTAATATAATTTGATCTTTGTATTTTACTACTATACGGCACGACACGCCCATAGCCACATCGCGTGGTGCTTGGGCAAAAAAGTCGCATATTTTGTGTAATTTCTCTTCGCCATCATCTATCGTACCGAAAACGATTGTTTGCCCGGCATTGACGGTCGTTAGTTCGACCTCTAAATTGGGGGAAACGTAGATTTGGGTTACAAGATGAGATAAAAATTTATCACACTCAATAATATTCACAAAGTTAATTAGTTTTTTTAGATATTGCACATCATTACTCTGATTTTTTTGATCTAGCAATCCAAAAAAATCTGTGGCGAACGAAAAACGAATATTTCCGGTCACCAAAGGCACGTCCAGAGCATAGTTAACGGCCGGCGGAATGACGTTGCCCAAGGTGTCGGCATAAAAGTTATAGCCATTTTCGGTCAACACACGCACCGCGGGGCGCAATTGCCAAACACGAATATAGAGCTCGCCGCGCATGGAGCTCTTCACATTGACCCCACTCACATAGGGGTGCGCGAGTATCATACGGTCGATGGCCAATTTATCGATCGAGGCGAGCGGCCGGCCGATTGTTTTGATCCCCGCGCTGTCGAGCCAGCCGATCACCATCGAGCGATCGACAAAACGCAACACGGCGCTATCTTGAACCTCGACGATCAATTTCGTGCAGCGCTGCTCTTGCTGTTTGCCCACTAGTAGCACAAAACTTAGCACCAAAGCCACAAGCAGCAACAAAGCGGCCACAAAGTTGCGGATTATATGGCTATTGCGACTCATCTATTTTTGGGCAATTACTCGTGCCACCTCTTGGCGCAGGGTATCAATATCGCCCGCGCCAACGGTGAGCACAACGTCGGTTGAGGTTTGGGCCAACAGTTGCGCGAGTTCGTTTTTTTCGCACATCATTTTTTCGCATTCGATGGCTTGATAGATGATCTGTGAGTTGACCCCCGGAATCGGCAATTCGCGGGCAGGATAGATCGGCAAAAGGATAACGCGGTCGGCCATCGAGAGCGCCTTGGCAAATTCGGGCGCAAAGTCACGTGTGCGAGAGTAGAGGTGCGGCTGAAAACAGACTGTTATGTGTCGCCCGGGGAACATTCCGCGCACGGAAGAGAGCATCAAGGCCAATTCGCGTGGGTGGTGAGCATAGTCGTCCATATAGACCTTGTGGGCTTCGTTGATCCAAAAATCGAAGCGACGTTCGATACCACAAAAAGAGGCCAATGCTTGGCGTAATTTCGATTGATCTACCCCGCGCTCGCTCACCAAGGCCACCGCCCCCACCGCATTTTCGATATTGATTAGCCCCGGCACCCCGAGCGTACAATTTTCGATGACTTGCCCCCGAAGGTTCAGGTCAAAGGTGTAGTAGCCCCCTTCTCGTGGCGCTATGTTTTGGGCGAAGTAGTCGGCTCGTGTGTCGTCCAAGCTGTATGTGTATGTATGCGGCAGATCGAGACCATACTTAACGATTGTCGAATGGGTGACCTGCGACAAGAAAATGCGGAAAGCCTCGCGCACATTTTCGGGCGTACCATAAATGTCCAAGTGATCGGCATCGGCCGAGGTGACAAGGGCCACCGCCGGGTGCAATTGGTGGAACGATCGATCAAATTCGTCGGCCTCGACTGCCATTCTTTGGCCAGTCCCCAACACCATATTAGAGCTGAAATTCTTTGAAATAGCACCCAGAAAAGCGCTACCCGAACCATCTGTCGATGCGCAATGGTTGATCCACGCCACAAGGGTCGAAGTGGTGCTCTTGCCATGTGTGCCGGCCACGGCCATTGTGTATTTATCGTCGCACAGCAAGCCCAAGGCGGCCGCACGTTTAAGGATCGTGAAGTTGTGATCTCTGAAAAAAGTCAGCTCGGCGTGATCTGCCTTAATGGCCGGGGTGTAGATCACACGCGTTGAGGCCGGGTCTTTGAATGGCACGGGGATTTGCTCCACCGAATCAAGGTAGTGAATATCGATGTTCTCTGCCTCTAACTTTGCCGTCAACGGCGTGGGGCTACGATCGTAACCGGCCACCGCGAAACCTTCGTGGGCAAAAAAACGCGCCAAAGCACTCATGCCAATCCCACCAATGCCGATGAAATATATGTTTTTCATTGTTTAGATTTTTTTATCGACCGGCTCTTTTTTCCGGCTACTTCCCCGGGCTACTTCCCCCGGCTACTTCCCCGGGGATACTGATTTTAAGCGCCGCGCTTATAGAAAAAAGAAGATTATTGACTAATCTACCCCCATTTGTTAGCTCTTCTCGGCGCCTAGGTCTTCGATGATTTGCGCCACATCGGCCGCCGCATTGGGCATGGCCATCGCTTTTAGGTTAGCGCTCATCATTCGCATTTTGTCTTTCTGGGTGAGTAGCTCTTGGGCGAGGGTCATCGCACTTTCTATCGCTTGGCTATCGGCGACCATAATAGCGGCATTGGAGGTCACCATCGCCTTGGCGTTCATCGTCTGGTGATCTTCGGCCACCATGGGCGAGGGCACAAAAATAGTGGGTTTGCCGATCATTTGCAACTCCGACACCGTAGATGCACCGGCTCGGCAAATCACAATATCGGCCGCTGCATAGGCGTAGTCCATACGTTCGATGAAGGGTACTATTTTGTAGTGCGAAATATCAAAATCGGAGTTACGGATGCGATTTTCGTATTCGGCAATATAGAATTTGCCGGTCTGCCAGATCACTTGAATATTGTCGGCAATGGGCGACTGAAAGACCATTTCGTTGAGCGTGCGTGTGCCGAGCGATCCGCCCGAAACTAAGATCGTCTGCCGATCGGGGTCGAGCCCCAGCGATGCAATAGCCTCTTGGCGCGATGGCAAAGCCTCCATGTTGGTGCGCAGCGGATTGCCTGTTTTGACGATTTTATTCGCCTCAAAAAAACGATCCATATTGTCGTAGGCCGTACATATCTTTTTGGCTCGCTTGCTCAGCACACGATTCGATAGCCCGGCAAACGAATTTTGCTCTTGGATCACGGTCGGTATGTGGCGTTTTTGGGCCGCGCGCACAATGGGAGCCGAAGCGTAGCCCCCAAAACCGGCCACCACGTCTGGTTTCTCGCGTTTGATAATCTTGGCCGCCATGCCAAGTGATTGCCATAAACGAAACGGAAAAATGAGGTTTGAACAGAGCGAACGAAACGACATATCGCGCTTGATGCCCACCACCGGCAAACCTTCGATCGGATAACCGTTGAGCGGCACGCGCTCCATCTCCATCTTGCCTTGCGAACCGACAAAGAACACCTGGTGCCCCTTGTCGCGCAATTTGTCGGCCACAGCCAAGGCGGGGTAAATATGCCCTGCCGTGCCGCCTGCGCTAACTATTATTTTCATATAAGTTAATATTTTCTTTCTCTGGCGAAAGGTTATTTCGAGCCGCGTAGGGATTCTCCACTACTATAAAAGGGTCGTCGTCGCCAAGTGCGTCACCCGGCGCGTCGTCGTCTGTGTCGTCCGGCTCATCGTTCGGTTCGTCCGGCTCTTCTGTTCGAGCGTTGTTTTGCTCTTCTATTTTGAGTTGAGCCAGTGCGGCCGCCTCGTCTTCGTCGCTCTCTCGCGATACGGAAAGGATCATGCCAAAGGCGATACAAGTAAAAATCACCGAGCTCCCACCGAGCGAAATAAGGGGCAGCGATTGGCCGGTCACCGGCACCAAACCCACCGAAACCAACATGTTGATAAAGGCTTGAAAGGTGATTGTGAGCGCCAAACCAAGCACCATCAGAGCCGAACTCGGACGATTGCATTTGCGCACGATGACCCCTGCGCGATAAAACACCCACAAATATAGCAAAAATATAACAATTCCTCCCAAAGCGCCATATTCTTCCACAATAAAAGCATACGCAAAGTCGGAATAGGGGTGAGGCAATTGCGATCTTTGTGTCGAATTGCCGGGCCCTTTGCCAAAAGCACCCCCCGAAGCGATCGCTATTTTGGCCTGCTCTTTCTGAAATTCATCGCTCGCTCGCTCGCCGCCCATCGTTTTGAGCTCGGGGCCAACAACCGGCTCCACAAAACTCTCCACACGATTGATCCACGTTTCGGCCCGCCCCACACCCAAAAGTTTCATCGCACTCACCACCAAAATCAAGGTCAAAAAAGCTACCCAGAGAAGTTTGATGATCTGCCCCGGTCTGACGCGACCCACCCACAACATCACCAAACACACAAAAACCAAGATCGAAGCCGTCGACAAATTGGAGGGCATCACAACGAGCGCTGCCCAAAAAATCGGCATCACAAGGGGCTTGGTGGTCTTGGTGAAAATATCGAGATTCTTGTGTGGTTGCAATTTCCACGCGCCGTAGCTAAGGGCAGGCAAGATCGGAATGCGATCTATGATCCCTTGACGTTGACCCAAAGCTGCAGCCAAAATCATCACCAAACTGATCTTCAAAGGGTCGGAAGGCTGGAAAGTAAGCCCAATCACCGGGATGCGAATCCATCGCGCAGCATCGTTCAAACTCACCCCCACAAAGTAAGCCCCCACCACAAGCAACAACGAAACACGAAAAATCACCTTCGCATACCTGGCATATAGGCGATAGTCGATCCAATGGACAACAACAATGGTGAAAAAACCCCCGACAATAAATCGCAACTGACGCAACACATAATAAGTAGTGTCACCCCCCGCCGCGCGGTAGGCCATGCTCGCCGTGGAGGAGTAAACCACCAAAAGCGACACCACACACAGCACCCCAATTATGATCCACAGTGATCTATCGCCACGAAGCAAAGTGAGCCGTTTATGCCTTTTGTTCATAGAGGTCTAGCAAAGCCTTGGCAGCCAAAAAAGGACTGGTCTGATTATTGTGTACCGCCAATTCATATTGCCCCATGGCGGCTTGAATTTTGGCGTTGTTATAGAAATTATTGCTCAGCGCCTCGTTGATTGTTTCGTACATCCAGTAGGTGGCTTGTTGAGCTCTGTTTTCGTCGAAATTCGCTGTGTTGAGCAAAAAGGCCTGCACAGCGCTCCACAGCTCGTCAAGCCCGGTGCCTTCGGTGGCCGAGGTGAGGTAAACCTTAGGCCTCAGACCCGAAGCAGGCAGTGGGAAAAGCTGCAAAGCACCCTCTATCTGCACCTTGGTCATGGCCGCGTGGTCGACGTTCGAGCCGTCGGCCTTGGTGATCACCACCATGTCGGCCATCTCCATTATTCCGCGTTTAATGCCCTGCAATTCATCGCCGGCGCCCGAAATTTGGAGCATCAAAAATAGATCGACCATCGAATGAACGGCAATCTCGCTTTGACCAACACCCACAGTCTCGATAAAAATAGTGTCGAAACCCGCCGCCTCGCAAAGGATCATCGTCTCGCGCGTTTTGCGAGCCACACCACCCAACGAACCCGCCGCCGGCGAAGGACGAATAAAAACGTCCTTGTTGTGCGAGAGTTGCTCCATGCGCGTTTTGTCGCCCAAGATCGAACCCTTTGAACGCTCGGAACTAGGGTCAATGGCCAAGACCGCCAAACGCCGACCTCCGTCAACCACTCTACTACCAATGGCCTCAATAAAAGTAGATTTGCCGGCCCCGGGCACCCCCGTGATGCCAATACGCACCGAACGTGTGGCGTGCGGCATACATCGGGTGATGATCTCTTGCGCTATGGCTTGGTGTTCGGGCAAGGCGCTCTCTACCAGCGTGATAGCGCGTGCCAAAATCGTAATGTCGCCAGACAAAATCCCCTCCACCGCCTCTAAGGCTGTAAGGCTCGCTTTTTGACGTCGTACAAAATAAGGACTCACCACAGGTTGTGTGTCTACGCCCGAATTGACAGTGAGTGCACTGCCTGCAAAATGATCTTTATGGGTATCTTCAAAATGTTTCATCAAAGTGTGCAATATATTTTACAAAAATACATTAATTTTCTTAACTTTGTCAAAAATAACCCACTCATAATTCATAAAGACAATGAAAAGATTAATATTCACAACATTATTTGCTTCTATAGCTCTTTGCGCATCGGCCCAAGTGGACACCATCTATTCCGGCAACAAACGTATAGCGTGCACGGTGGTGGAGGTAGCCTCCGATGTCGTTAAATTTACCTACCCGGGCGAAGATATGCTCAATTCGTTGTTTGTTAATTCGATCAATAAAATTATATTCAAAAGTGGGCGTGTGCAGCAGTTTGCAGCCCAAAATTCATTCCGCACCATCAAATCGCCGGCCGACTGGGAAAACGTCTCGCTCGCTTCGGTGGAGAGCGAAATCCGCGGCCTCTATAAATTAGGCGAAGTGAGCTCCAAAGCCGCCGGCACTACCGAACTTTCCAACCAAGAGAGAGTCAAAATGCGCGCCATCAGAAAACTGAAAATGGACGCAGCCATGATGGGCGCCAACATAATATATGTGATCAATATGCGCTCCGATGGCAATAAGTTCAATTGGAGCGGATTCGGTGCCTCGCAATCCGCCGAAACTTCGATCACCGGGGTGAGCTACACCAACGATCCCATCGACTTTGCAGCCATGCAACACTTTATGGCCAGCCATGCGGGGCGCCCAATGATGGCGCAAAAAAAATTCACCCTCAAAAAAGGTGATTCCGATATGCGAATTACAACCGAAGAAACCCCTTTTAACTTCTCGAAAGTGGTGAACGAAAATGGTACGGTTTTTGTGGAAGGGACTGTCAAAGGAGTGAGAAATAGCCGTTTCCAAGTGGTGTTTCTCGACGCCGATAGTTTCTGTCTCCGATATTCCGACAAGTCAGCAGTTTACGTTTATAAAATTAAAATATGAGCATAGTAGCAATAGTTGGTCGCCCTAATGTGGGCAAATCTACCCTTTTCAACCGTCTGGTCGGGCGCCGTCAGGCCATCACCGACGCCACCGAGGGCACCACGCGCGATCGCCACTATGGCTCGACCGATTGGAATGGTCGCGACTTCACCATTATCGACACGGGGGGCTATACGGTCAACTCCGACGATATTTTTGAACGCGAAATCGTGCGCCAAGTGGATATGGCCATTGCCGAAGCGGACGTAATTATCTTCCTTGTCGACGTCGAAACAGGCATCACCGACCTCGATCAAAAAATGGCGGCCATCTTGCGTCGCCAAGGTAAACCGGTGGTGCTTATGGTGAACAAAGTAGACAACAACAAACGTCAGGCAGACGCTTTTGAGTTCTACTCTTTGGGGCTTGGCGAGCCGATCACCGTGTCTAGCATGTCGGGCAGCGGCACGGGCGAATTGCTCGATGCTGTGGTGGCGGCTCTGCCTGCCGAAGAAGAGCAAGAGGCAAATGTCGAGCTCACTCCCCAAGAAATTTACGGCGACGATCCTATGGAGGTTCGTGCGCCTCTCTTGCCTCGTTTTGCTATCGTGGGGCGGCCCAACGTTGGCAAATCGTCGATGACCAATGCCTTGATGGGAACCGAGCGCAATATTGTCACGCCAATTGCGGGGACAACGCGTGATTCGATCGATTCGCACTACAACAAATTCGGCAAGGAGTTTATTTTGGTAGACACTGCCGGGGTGCGCAAGAAGACTAAGGTGCACGAAGATTTGGAGTTTTACGCTGTTTTGCGAGCCATTCGTGCCATCGAGGGTTCGGATGTTACTATCTTGATGATTGATGCCACGGTGGGTGTTGACGCTCAGGATATGAATATTTTCCAGCTCATTGTCAAGAATAAGAAGGGTTGTGTTGTGGTGATCAACAAGTGGGACGCGGTGAAGGACAAGCTCACCAATTCGGCTCGCGACTATGCGGCAGAGGTTCGCAGCAAGTTAGCGCCATTCAATGATGTGCCTATTATTTTCACGTCGGCCTTAGAGAAGCAGCGTATTATGGACGTTATAGATCAAGCGATGCATGTTTACGAGAATCGTCGTCGTCGTATTTCGACGTCCGAGCTCAACGAGTTTTTGTTACCTATTATTGAGAACACCCCTCCGCCGTCGACCAAGGGTAAGTACATCAAGATAAAGTATGTTACTCAGTTGCCAACTGTGACGCCGTCTTTTGCTTTATTTGTCAATTTGCCGCAATACATACGTGATTCGTATCGTCGTTTTTTGGAGAACAAGATTCGCGATCGTTATGATTTCACGGGTTGTCCTATTCAGATTTACTTCCGTCAGAAGTAGGGTGTTTGTTTTTTGGATATTGGCGAAGGGGTGCTACGGTTGTTTGTACCAAGTTAGGGTCGATTAAGAA
Organism: Mucinivorans sp.; assembly: GCA_036661755.1. Taxonomy (GTDB): domain Bacteria; phylum Bacteroidota; class Bacteroidia; order Bacteroidales; family Rikenellaceae; genus Mucinivorans. Next base: position 11,989 of record JAVWYC010000039.1, read on the forward strand.
AAGCGAAGTTTTCAAGAGCTGGTTCAGAAAAGCGAAGTTTTCAAGAACCAGTTAAGAAAGAAACGGAATCACT
>JAVWYC010000040.1:0-11979 GCA_036661755.1 Mucinivorans sp.
TTCGTTTTTCTGAACCAGCTCTTGAAAACTTCGTTTTTCTGAACTATATCCAAAGATCATTTCCCTTCCTAACGTTTTTTCGACACAGCAATCAAATACCACACCCAACCCCAATTAAAACGGTTTGCACTAACTCAACTAACACCACAAAAAATATAACCAAAAAATAATTATAATTTGTTGCGCTCCAACTATTATCGTATCTTTACGATGATAAAACCCAAAAACTACACTGCACCCCACCACCACTAACTGCATTATAAATAACACACCAATGCAAAAAGCAAACACCCAACTAATTCTTGGAATAGTAACATCAATGCCCCCCCCCACACACATATTGTAAAATTAATTATTAAATAATGAAAAAAGTTCACCAATATGTGTTTGTTTGAACTGCCTTTCACTAAACGCTCAACCGACCAACAATAGAACAATGAATAAAGAAACCTTTATGCAGCAGGCCATTGACCTATCTATCAAAAGCGTCATATCTGGCGGCGGCCCATTTGGAGCCGTGATAGTCAGAGATGGAACAGTTATTGCCGGAGGCTCTAATTCGGTAACCCTCACCAACGACCCGACAGCTCACGCCGAGGTGAACGCCATTCGCCAAGCGTGCAATCTATTGAAAACATTTTCTTTGAAAGGCTGTGAGCTATACACCTCTTGTGAGCCATGCCCCATGTGCCTTAGCGCCGCCTATTGGGCCGGAATCGAGAAAATATATTTTGGGAACACGCGAAATGACGCTAAAAATATTGATTTTGACGACTCATTTATCTACGACCAAATACCGCTCGACCCGCGCCAACGCACTATTCCCTCGGAACAATTGTTGAGAGACAAAGCTATCGAGGCCTTCCGTCTGTGGCAATCCAAAGAGGATAAAGTGGAATATTAGAATCTGGGGGCGCCGTTTGGTGGCTTTTAAGTTTAGCGCAGATCCAACCAAGCAAAAGGCAGGATTTCGGCCTACTGCCTAGCGTTTCCAAGCCTTGCGAGCCTATTTTTTGTTATTTTGCGTGCTTGTTAATTGTTGTTTTAACGTGATCGTGCAAAATATTTACTATTATTTTTCACATAACGTTTTGTGTATCCGATAAAAAGCGTATATTTGCATCCGCTTAGCAGATTGCACGTTCGATCAATGCGAAGCAAACAAGCTGTTGTAGCTCAGTGGTAGAGCACTTCCTTGGTAAGGAAGAGGTCTCGGGTTCAATCCCCGATAACAGCTCATAACGTACAGCGTCATTTGCCGATTTATCTTACATCAGCGGAAATAGCTCAGTTGGTAGAGCATCAGCTTCCCAAGCTGAGGGTCGCGAGTTCGAGTCTCGTTTTCCGCTCCACGACATAAAGCCTTTGAAATCAGTTTCATACAATGATTTTAGAGGCTTTTCTCTTTATCTATTCGAGCCAAAAGGTCACCACTTGATCCCGGATTTTGGCTGTATTTACGAAAAAATAATATGATACTCGAAACCGAACGATTGATATTGAGAGAACTCACTCAAAATGACTTTGACGACGTTTGCAAGTTGCTTCAAGACCCTACGGTGATGTTTGCCTATGAGGGTGCATTCAGCATTCAGGAGGTTCAAGCGTGGCTCGACAAACAATTTCGCCGCTATCGTGATGACGGATTCGGACTTTGGGGTGTGGTGGACAAACGTAGTGGCGAACTGATCGGGCAATGTGGCATAACGTGGCAGGAATACGACAGCACAACCATTCCCGAAGTTGGTTATTTGTTCCGACAAGAGTTCTGGCACAAAGGATATGCGACCGAGGCTGCTGTGGCGTGCAGGGATTACGCTTTCAATGTTTTGCATTTCAACAAGGTATATTCTATTATTCGCGACACTAATACGGCATCACAGAATGTAGCCAAGAGAAACCAGATGACCGTTATTGCCTCTTTTGTCAAGCACTACCGCAACGTTGATATGCCACATTTTGTCTTCTGTGTCACGAAATAGACTATTAACCTATGGCACCCGAATATCGAAAAAGTTTCGTGTAGTTTTTTTTGATCTCCTCTGTAATAAAACTGATTCTATCACGACTATATAATACAAACATGATTGGTTAATGAAAACATACGAAGAAGAATTTATATCCATATTGCACTCTTATCAAGGTATCATCCACAAAGTGAACCTTATATATTTTTCTGTATCAGAAGATAGAAAAGATAATTTTCAAGAAGTGGTTTATCATATGTGGAGAGCATATCCTAAGTTGAAGAATAAGGAAAAGATAGCTTCATGGATATATGCGATTGCAATAAATACTGCTGTTTCCAAAATACGAAAAGACTCACGTTATAGCTTTACGAGAGATATTGAATCTATTAATATTCCTTTGTCAGATTGCAACATGGAGATTTCTTTTGATTTTCAACAGTTATTAGAAGCTATCAGGCAATTAAAGGAAGTTGATAAGTCTATAATGTTACTTTATCTGGAAGATTACAACTATAACGAGATAGAAGATATTGTGGGGATAAGTAGCTCTAATGTGGGGGCACGCATTAATCGAGCTAAAAAACAACTTGAAAAACTCTTAAAATAGAAACTTATGAATAACGAAAAAATAAAAGAAATATGGAAAACGAATGCGGTGCAGCAAATAGAAAGTTACACAGATTCGGAAATAAAAACAATTGTATTGAGAAGTGTGCGTAAAGCAATAAACTACTCTTATCCAGGGATTATATTTTGGTCTTCCCTCATTCTTTTCAATCTGTTGATTGTTTGGCTAATGATGCAATATGCGTCGCCTCGACTGCAAATTTATGGGTATATCTTAATAGCAACTATAATGACATTACTCTTTGGTGCGATATGCGTTTCAGAGTGGGGGCGTAGAAAGGCGCAACGCTACCCTTTCGATATGCCTCTTAAAGAATGGATTGAATCACGGATACGAGACTTCGATAAAGGTATTGAACGCATTAGAAAAAACTGGATGTTGAGATACGGATTTGGCTTGATTACTTTGCTGGTATTTTGTTTGATATACATATTCACAATGGGGTTTGTTCTTAAAGTGCTACTGATTCAGTTAGCATCTGGACTTGTTGCTTTGGCAATTGCCAGTTCCATCGGAAACAAGATTGTGGTAAGGCGTATGGTTGAAACCCGTACACAGTTACAGGGGTTATTAGAGCAACTTCAAGACTCTTGAACCAAACCAATAATCTCTCTTTGCTTATTGTTTGGGTTATATGCTTAAAAATAAAAAAGAAAATCATACACATGAAGAAAATAATCAATTGTCTATTAGCAATCGTGTTGAATGTAACTTTCGTACAAGCACAGAGTTTTATCCCGGAAATTAAAACAATTTCATTAAATGATGGAGAAGTTATCGAGGCCAGACTGTGCCTGCCCGACAGTAAAGTCAAAACCATAGTCTTTTGTATTTCTGGAACGGGATCGACTACCTATTTAACCAAAAGATCTACATTTAATTATTACGATGAATTGGCAACAGGATTTTGTGATCAAGGGGTGGCCTTCTTGACCTACAATCGTAGAGGGTGCCAAACCAGTGATACCCCTCCTTTATTTGTAGACGTAGATTCTGTCAAATATGCAAAATATACTCCCTTACAAGAATCTAAAGATATTGAGATGATGATTTACTTTCTTATGAAAGACCCGCGGTTTACAGAATGTAAGATCCTCCTCTATGGCCAAAGTGAGGGTACTATTATAGCCTCACTAGTAGCTGACCGAAGGATTGTAAATATAGACGCGTTGCTCTTACACGGATATGCCCATGAAAACATGTATGATATTATCAGATGGCAAGACGAAGGAAATGGAATTATGATAATGGCTAATTCTGTTTTTGATAAAAATGGAGATAAAGGTATAAGTAAAGAAGAGTATGAATTGGAGGAAGATTTGGTAGCTCAATACAGAACTAACTTGTTCCATAATATGTCATTTGAGGGGCTTGATGTGGTGAAAAATGGCTCCATTGACATCAATGACATTGCAAAAATGCGCATGCCATTCCACGAAGAATTAATGAAAAGAGTAGCCAACAATGATTGGTTTTGGATCAGGAGTAATTATTTCAACGTCACTCCACAATGGTTTCAACAACACTTCGAGCTTGAACCAAACAAGACCAGGCTGCTAAGGATCGGGGTCCCGATACATATTTTTCATGGTACAGATGATGCTAATGTGCCAGTGGAAAGTGTTTATGACTTACAATCTCGTTTTAGAACGTGCAACAAGACCAACCTAACGCTTCATATTTTCGAGAAGCACAATCACGATTTGAATTTTTTCGATTGGCTCACTGATAAAAAATGGCCAGAAAGATTTCAGCAACTGTTTAATTGTGCTGGTACGTTTTGACTTATAGAAAGAGATTTTTGTGCGAATAGTCGCAAACTTTATCTCCTTGAAAAGCATAATTTGTTATACTTTTCAAGGAGATTTTATTGTTATGTCAAATAGTTTGTCGATATTCGCAGTGAGTTATTTGAACGTGTACCGTCGCAAATTGCATGCAATACACACAGTAGCCAAATCGTTATCGCCAACTTTTACAAACTCTACAAATTGTTTGTTTCTCAATTGATTAAGTCAAAAAAAAACGAAGCTTTCGAGAGCCGGTTCAGAAAGAAACGGAATCACTCGGAGCCGATTCAGAAAAACGAAGTTTTCAAGAACAGTTCAGAAAAACGCAGTTTTCAAGAGCCGATTTAGAAAAACGAAGTTTTTCTGAACCAGTTCTGAGTGATTCCGTTTTTTTCTTAACTGCTCTTGAAAAACTGCGTTTTCTTAACTGTTCTTGAAAATTTCGTTTTTCTGAACCAGCTCTTGAAAACTTCGTTTTTCTTAACCGACGCCGAATGATTATTTTGAATTTTACTTTATCATTCTTTGATCTATCAAATACAACAAACCAAAATACACTACGCGCCATTTTGAAACGGAACCACTCTTAATATAAAACAAAATCCTGGCCCCGCAATCAATCGAAACTGCTTACCTTGCTCCTAAAATTGCTCCAAAGCTCTGTCGGCTGCAATCTTGTCAATCACCGCATGAACAACCTTATCTAACTCGCTATGAGCACGATAATCTGCGGCGCAAACAAAATTCACACGATGATCGGCTATCAAACTTTGAAGCGAAGAACCACGCTTTTTAGCCGGGTCATACACTGCAATTGCATGCCCATGCTTCTCTTTGACCAATCGCATGCACGGAATATCTGTTGTCCCGTCGCCAATGTAAATCATGTTGCGAAAAGGGACCGTTCGTGTGGCTTCGGGTGAATATTCGTTGATCCGTTTGGTGTCCCAAACCTCGTCAATGCCTTTGTTTATTTTGAATAAAAATTGAGTTTTCCCAGTGTAATTGACCGCCACGGCCGGCCAATAAGCCACCCCGTCGACATCATAAAGGAATGAACAGGCGAAAATTTTGCGAAATTTATTGGCGATTGGCGTTCCTTCGATCATCTCTTTTATGCCCGACGAATTGATGTAGTGATCGATCTCTAGCCCCTTGCTATGGGCGTAATCGTTGATACGATCGAACCATTCGATCACGCCTGCAAAAAGTTCAACCTTGGCTCCCGATCGCTGGAAGGCCTCGCGACGTAATGAAATATCGTTACGTCGAGCCTCGCGAATCATTTCGCTCATGTAGGTTAATATCGGATCGGCGTCGTTCTCGACGGCAAGTGAACTCGATTTCTTCCAAAATTCGGGGTTTTTCTTGCCGATTGATGGAATAAAGTCGTATTCTTGCATGTTGCCAGGCGAAAGAGTGCCGTCAAAATCGTAGATTAGTGCTAGTTTCATAGCTACAAATATAATAATAATTTCTTATCTTTGCACGGTAAGAAAAAAGTAAAATATGATAAATATCGCTTCGATGCCAATGAATCCTTTTGGCGAGAACACCTATATACTATATAATGATGCGCGCCAAGCTATCGTGATTGATGCCGGCATGAGCTCGACGGCAGAAAAAGAACGCTTTGCAGCTTTTGTGGCCAAAAACAAGCTGGAAATAGTGCTGGCGCTCAACACCCATGCCCATATCGATCACATTTGTGGGGTGCAGTGGGTGAAAGATACTTTTTCGGCTCCTTTTGCGCTTCATGCGGCCGATCTGCCTGTTTTGCAGGCAGTTACATCATACGCCGAGGGTCTTGGTTTCCATATAGACGAAGCGCCAACGGTAGATCGCCAAATTATTGATGGTGAGCTTATTCGATTAGGCTCACAGTCGCTCAAAGTGATCCACACCCCGGGCCATACCGCTGGCGGGGTTTGCTTTTGGATAGAGGATCAAAAAATGCTCCTTACCGGGGATACTCTTTTTCGTGAATCTATCGGACGAACAGACTTACCCACAGGTGATTATGATGCTTTGATGCGTTCGATTGTTGGGCGTATATTGCCACTTGGGAGCGATGTCGAATTTTTCCCTGGGCATGGTACTAAAAGCACCGTGGGTTACGAAATGGAGCGCAATCCATTCATTACCGAGGTGATGAGTGGTGATGCTAAATTCAAAGCTAACTAGTTATGAGAATTGATATTATAACGGTTCTTCCCAAGCTTTTAGACGGTGCATTGAGCGAATCTATTGTGCGACGTGCTGTGGAAAAGGGATTGGTAGAAATTGTGGTACACAACTTGCGCGATTGGGCACACGATGCACGCCGAACGGTGGACGATGCGCCCTTTGGGGGTCAGGCGGGTATGGTGATGATGGCCGAGCCGATTTTTGACTGTATAGAGCAATTGCAGGCCGAGCGCCACTATGACGAGGTGATTTACACCTCGCCCGATGGCATCACTTATTCGCAAGCCGAGGCTAATCATATTTCGACGTTAGGTAATATAATTATTCTTTGTGGTCATTACAAGGGTATCGATCATCGTGTGCGTGAACATATTGTAACGCGCGAGATTTCGATCGGTGATTATGTCCTTTCGGGGGGTGAGTTGGCGGCCGCTGTCATTACTGATAGCGTAGTTCGTTTGCTCCCCGGAGCCATCGGAGACGAGAGTTCGGCTCTGACCGATAGTTTCCAAGATGGGCTTTTGGCGCCCGAAATTTATACGCGCCCAGCCGAATTTAGAGGGTGGCGTGTGCCGGACGTGCTGCTCAGTGGCAATTTTGCCGAAATTGATAAATGGAGCGAACAACGAGCCGAAGAGCGCACAGAACGCTTGCGGCCCGATTTATTTAATTGCAACTAAAAAAATGAAATATTACATTATAGTAGGGGAAGCGAGTGGCGATATGCACGGAGCTAACCTTATTAAATCAATCAAAAAGCGTGACCCAAAAGCTGAATTTAGGTTTTTTGGTGGCGACAAGATGGTGGAAGTCACTTCGCCTTCGGCTTTGGTGGTGCATTACAAAGAGAGTTCGATTATGGGTTTTATCGAAGTTTTGATGAATCTACGCAAAATTTTGCGCTTTTTGAAACTTTGTAAACGCGATATTGCAGCGTGGAAGCCAGATCTAGTGATTCTGATCGACTACCCGGGCTTTAATTTCAAGATTGCCAAATGGGCGCATCATCATAACTTCAAAACTTGTTATTACATAGCGCCAAAAGTGTGGGCTTGGAAAGAGGGTCGCGCCAAGATGTTGAAGAAATACGTTGATAGACTGCTGGTTATCTTCCCTTTCGAGGTCGAGTGGTTCGCTGCTCGTGGCATCGAGGCTCGTTATGTGGGCAATCCTCTTTTGGACGAAATTGCAGCTCGCCGGGCGGTAGTGTCGCAGCCCGAAAAGCCAATCGTAGCTTTGGTTGCCGGATCGCGCGCGCAAGAATTAGAACATAATCTGGCACCGATGGTGGCCGTGTCGCGTAATTTCCCGGACTACCAATTTGTGGTGACGGGTATTGATTGTTTGCCTCGTTCGATGTATGATAAGTATTTGTTAGGCAGCAATGTAGAGCTGGTTTTTGGTCAAACCTATCAAACGATGGAGGTTGCCTCGGCGGCGCTTGTCACTTCGGGTACGGCAACTTTGGAGGCGGCATTACTTGGTGTGCCCGAGGTGGTGTGCTATCGTGCGCCGACAATGTTGCTGTGGTTTGCTCATCGGTTGGTGAAACTAAAATGGATTTCGCTTGTTAATTTAATTATGGATCGCACTGTGGTGCGCGAAATGATTGGTAATCGCGATTTTTCGGTCGAGCGTGCAACTAGTGAGCTGGCGGCTATTTTGCCTGGCGGATCGAAGCACGATAAGATGATTCAAGACTACAAAGAACTACGCGAAAAGCTAGGCACTGTTGGTGCGTCGGACAAGGCAGCTAAAGAAATAGTTGAGCTACTTAACATCAAGTAAAAGTTTAGGTGATCGATGAAAATCATTTGTATAGATACTCTTACGAGATTTTTTGTTAAGGCAGATACTACGCTTTTGCGCGATGATGAACCATATTTTGATCCTAATTTTGGTTCCGTTTTTTCGCAAACACAAGGTCGTGCGGTGCGTATAACACGTATCGTGAAATGTATCGAAGCTCGCTTTGCGTATCGCGCATGGAGTGAGTGGTTTTGCTGTGTCGAGCATCGAGTGAACGATGTAGATGAACAGATGGGACGTAATTTCGATCGCTCATTTGCTGTTGATGGCCGAATATTTGATAAAACCACTTTAAGTGAGGCCGATCAATTGGCTTTTGATCAAGCAATTAGCTACGTCACGAAATACATTAGCTTACGCGTTGGTGACTATGTTTTTGTGCCCGATGAAGTGATGAAAAAATACATACAAAACATGTCAAGCAAATGATGTTAGAGATTGATGATAAGATAGTTAGTTCTGATATTTTAAGTGTGAAATTTTGTTGCGACACGACGGCTTGTCGTGGCCAATGTTGTGTGGAGGGCTCTTCTGGCGCTCCGCTCGATGAGAGCGAAGGCACAGAATTAGCCGATAATTTTGCTGCTTATCGTCAGTATATGAAACCAGAAGGTGTGGAAGTGATTGAGCGTGACGGTTTTACGGTCGTGGATTATGATGGCGACCTAACCACTCCACTTATCAATGACGCTGAGTGTGCCTATTCTATTCGAGAAAATGGCGGCACGTGGTGTGCGATCGAAAAAGCTTGGGTGGCAGGCGAATCGAAGTTCCGTAAACCAATCTCGTGTCACCTTTATCCCATACGTTTAGTGAAGTTGGCCAATGGTTCGATAGGTCTACAATATCACCGTTGGGCGGTGTGTCGTGCGGCCGAAGTATTGGGCGCCAAACATGGCGTACCACTTTATGTGTCACTTAAAGACGCGCTCATAAGACGCTTTGGTACAGATTTTTATGAACAATTATTAGATGCTGTTGAATACATCAAACAGGAAAATGAATTACACATTAAGTCAAATAGCTGACCTTACAAGCGGTACACTTTGTGGCCAAGATCGCCTTGTGGAGGCGCTATCTACCGATTCGCGCTCGACCGTAACCACCAACACAATGTTTGTTGCCCTGAGGACAGCAAAGGGTGATGGGCATTTATTTCTTAGCGAAATGTTCGCGCATGCTTGTTCGGCTTTTATGGTAGACAAAGTGGACGACAATTTATTGGCTAGCGGCGCCAGCTTTGTCTTGGTAGACAACACATTACAAGCCTTGCTGTCGTTAGCGGCATATCATCGCAGTCAATTTAAGGGCACGGTGGTGGCCATCACTGGTTCCAACGGCAAAACGATTGTCAAAGAGTGGTTTGCGCAGTTGTGGGATCCCGCACAGGGGCAACTAATCAAGAGTCCACGCTCTTATAATTCGCAACTGGGAGTGGCGCTATCGCTGTTGATGATCGAGCAAGATGAACGCGTGGCGGTTATTGAAGCCGGGATTTCGCAAGTTGGCGAAATGGAACGACTAGAAAAAATGATTCGCCCCGATGTTGGTGTGTTGACTAATATTGGCGACGCTCACAGCGAAAATTTCACCTCGCGCGAACAATTATTAGAGGAAAAGTTGAAGCTTTTCAAAAATTGTTCACACGTTGTTCGCGCGGATCTGCATATCGATCAGACAATCGAAAAACACAACTTGTGGGTCGTCGAACAAATCTATAAAGAATTGGGCATTAGTCATTTACCCATCGAAAAAATAGAACCACTTGCACTAAGACTTGAGGTACAACAAGGCGTGGGGGGGAGTGAAATAATTAATGATAGTTATAATAGCGACCTAACCTCGATAGCCACGGCTCTCGATTTTCAGCGTCGCACAACGAGCAAACATGAACGGGTGCTTATCATTTCGGACATCGAACAAAGCGCCATGCAGGGCGAAGAGTTGTATGGGCGAGTGGGAGCGCTGGTTGTAGCTCATAAAATCACTCGGATTGTGGCTATCGGCGAGCAAGTGAACGCTCATAAAAAATGTTTTGGATCGATTGACGTTAGCTCTTTTGCTTCGACAGCCGATTTTTTGTCTTCGCTGTTTTTGTTTGATTTTACGAATTGTTCGATCCTGCTCAAAGGCTCGCGTAGCTTTGCTTTCGAGCGTATCAGCCATGCGTTGGAATTGCGTTGCCACACCACAATTTTGGAGGTGGATTTGTCGCGTTTGGTAGACAATTTCTTGGCCTATCGTGCCATGGTGGCTCCGCAGGTCAAAATAATGGTGATGATCAAAGCTTCGGCCTATGGCGCTGGCGGTGTAGCTGTGGCCAGACAAGTGGTGGAAGCCGGGGCGTCACATATTGCCGTTGCCTTTGCTGACGAAGGTGTGGCGCTACGTCAAGCAGGGATTACAGCGCCTATCGTGGTGCTCAATTCTGATCCCGGCAGTTTTGCGGTGATGATTGAACACAATTTGGAACCGGAAATTTATTCGCTCGATTCGTTGATGCAATATGAAGCTGTGGTGCGACAAATGGGCATTGCGCAGGCCAATATTCACTTAAAACTAGATACAGGTATGCACCGCTTGGGCTTCATGGAAAGTGATTTAGGTGAACTCTATAAAGCCTTAGAAAACAATCATTTGCTGCATGTTAGCTCAATTTTCTCGCATCTTTCGTCGGCAGACGATCCGGCGGAAGATGATTTTACTCGTTCGCAGATTGCGTTGTTTGACAAAATGTCAGGGGCGATTATTTCTCGTTTGCAATTGAAAAATTGTTTGCGTTCGTTGGCCAATAGTGCCGGGATCGAGCGTTTCGCAGAGGCTCATTATGATATGGTGCGTCTTGGGATTGGTTTGTATCGCAATATTAGCACGCTAAAAACGCGTATCGTGCAAGTCAAAACGGTGGAAGCGGGTCAGAGTGTGGGTTATAATCGTCGATCGAAGTGCGCGCGAAGGACTTGTTTGGCAATTATTCCGGTTGGTTACGCTGATGGCATGGATCGTCGATTGAGTCGGGGTCGAGGTTGGGTGAATATTCAAGGAGTGAAATGCCCTACGATTGGCAACATTTGCATGGACACAACGATTATAGATGTTACTGATTTAGAGCATGTTGCTCCTGGTGATGAGGTTATTGTTTTTGGTATTCAGGGTCCAACGGCCGATGAATTGGCGGTTGTAATGGATACTATTTCTTATGAAATTTTGACAAGTATTTCGCCGCGCATCAAGCGAGTTTATGTGGTTGATTAGTTGTGTTGTTTTGAAGAAACGTTAAAAAGGGAGATGATTCCCGGCGTCGGTTCAGAAGAACGAAGTTTTCGAGAGCAGTTAAGATAGAAACGGAATCACCCGGAGCCGGTTCAGAAAAACGAAGCTTTCAAGAGCAGTTAAGAAAAACGCAGTTTTTCCCAAAAGTTTTGGGTGACTTTTTCAAAAGTCACGATTCTACACGGCGCCTGCACGGCGATTCGTCGCTGCGCCGCTGGCACCTAGCGGTTTGCCTTATCTCGCACTTAGCGGTTGCGCGGCGAGCGGTTTGCCTTTGCTGCACAGCTAGGGTCTTCGCGGTTGCCCACATTTCAATGCCTAA
>JAVWYC010000041.1:0-11933 GCA_036661755.1 Mucinivorans sp.
CCTCCTAATAAAAAATGACCGAAAAAAAACTTACACTTTTTTCTCTGACCATTTTTTTGTAAATTTGTCCCTTAAAAACTATTTCTGATCATGACAATTCTACAAGTAGCACTCCCAGTGGCCGAAAAAGCCCAAAGCGTAGGTCTGGGAAGCCTTATCCTTGCCGGCGGCTGGCTGATGATCCCGCTGGCAATCCTCTCGGCAATATCACTCTTCATCTTCTTTGAACGATGGGCAATGATCCGCAAAGCACAAGAACCCGACAATCGCTTCATGAACAAAATTCGCGACCTGATCTACGAAGGTAAAGTAGATCAAGCAATTGCAGCATGCCGCAATCGCCATACACCAATCGCTCGCATGATCGAAAAAGGAATCACAATGATCGGCAAACCAGCCTCCGAAATCCACACGGCAATAGAAAATATAGGCAACTTGGAAGTCTCACGACTAGAAAACGGCCTCCCCTTTCTGGCCACTACCGCCGGGGGAGCTCCGATGATCGGCTTCTTGGGCACGGTGATCGGTATGGTGCAAGCCTTCATGAACCTATCCAACGCGGGAGGGGCGGTCGATATGTCGCTCCTTTCGAGCGGTATATACACGGCCATGATCACCACCGTCGGTGGCTTGGTGGTCGGAATACCTGCCTATTTTGGCTACAACTTCCTTGTGGCTAGAATCGAAAAATTGGTCTTCCAAATGGAAGCCAATACACTCGCCTTTATCGATATAATTAACGTCGAAAAATAGAACGATCATGGCAATCAAACGTGGATCGAAAGTAGATATGAACTCCTCTTCGGCATCGATGACCGACTTGATGTTTCTGCTGCTCATATTTTTGATGATCGCAACAACGCTCATCAACTCCAATGCGCTCAAACTAACACTACCCAAAAGCACATCACCATCAAAAGATCAATCGACAGTGGTGGTATCGCTCACCTCGGATTTGCAGTTTTATGTAGACGAAACGCCCGTGGCAAGCCAAAACTTGGAAGCAACACTGCGCGCTAAACTCAACGGAGTGGCGGAAGCTCGCATATCACTACGCGCCGACAAAAGCGTGCCATGGGAAGAAATAGTGCGAGTGATGAATATCGCCAAAAATAACGACTACAAACTAGACGCGGCAACAATGGCCGAATAAAAGTCTTACTGCACACCAAAAAGACTTGACCACAACCATTGGCCGTAACGCCCCGAAAAACAAAACATAACACAGAAACATACATCACGATGAACGTAGAAAATATTGTACTAGACTATTGTCGCCGCGCGGGGGAAGCTCTCTATGGAGCGCAAAACGCTGACCTGCAAGTGAGTAAAACTCGTCGAGAATTTGTTGGAGACTATACTCTGGTCACTTTTCCGCTACTGAAACTATCGCACAAAAACCCCGAGGCTACCGCTCAGCAAATGGGCGAATGGATTGCCGCAAATTGCCCTGCCGTCAGTGGTTTCAACGTAATAAAGGGCTTTTTGAACATTGAATTGGGTGGAAGTTTTTGGCTCGATATTTTGCGTTCGATCCAAACGACAAAAAATTACGGCACCAGCCCCTCTACCCGGCGAACGGTGATGGTCGAATATTCATCGCCCAACACCAACAAGCCGCTGCACTTGGGCCATGTGCGCAATAATTTACTCGGATATTCGGTGGCGCGAATATTGGAAGCGGCAGGCAATAAGGTCTTCAAGGTGAACTTGGTGAACGATCGAGGCATCCATATTTGCAAATCAATGATCGCTTGGCAACGTTATGGCAACGGCGAGACACCCCTTTCGAGCGGCATCAAGGGCGATCACTTGGTGGGCAACTACTATGTGGCCTTCGACAAGGCCTACAAGGCCGAAATCGCCGAATTAGTAGCGAGCGGAATGAGCGAAGATGAGGCTAAAAAGGAGGCTCCAATCATGCGTGAGGCCTCGGCCATGCTGCTCAAATGGGAGGCTGGCGACAAGGAAGTGCGCGATCTGTGGCGCACGATGAATGGTTGGGTGTATGATGGTTTCGATGTCACCTACAAAGAGATGGGCGTCTGTTTCGACAAGATATATTATGAGTCAGAAACATATTTGTTGGGCAAGAAATTAGTGGAAGTGGGTCTGGCCAAGGGAGTTTTCTATCGTCGCGATGATGGCTCGGTGTGGATTGATTTGAGGGAAGATGGGCTGGACGAGAAATTATTGCTGCGCGCCGATGGCACTTCGGTCTACATGACCCAAGACCTAGGCACGGCTCTTGCTCGTTACAGCGAATTTGAGTTTTCGGATATGACTTATGTTGTTGGTAATGAACAAAATTATCACTTCACGGTGCTCAAATTGATACTCAAGAAGTTGGGCTACCAGTGGAGCGATGCGATTTATCACCTCTCGTACGGCATGGTAGAGCTGCCCGAGGGTAAGATGAAATCACGCGAGGGGACGGTGGTTGATGCCGACGATCTGATGGCCTCTATGGTGGAAGAGGCTCGTGTGATGTCCTTGGAGCTCGGCAAGCTAGACGGATTGAGCCAGCAGGAGAGTTTCCAGGTGTCGCGCAAGATAGGCCTGGGAGCTTTGAAATATTTTATCTTAAAGGTCGATCCGCGCAAGACTATGCTTTTCAATCCGGCCGAGTCTATCGATTTCAACGGCAATACGGCCCCATTTATTCAATACACTTATGCTCGTATTTGTTCTTTGGAGCGCAAGGTGTCCTCACTAGGGATTGTTCTTTGTGATGAGCTGCCGACTGTTGTTTTGGACGACAAGGAGATTGAGCTAGTCAAGCTTTTGGCGGAGTATCCTGCGACGATTTCAGCTGCTGCGGCCGATCATTCGCCGGCCATTGTGGCTGCCTACGCCTACCAGATGGCCAAGGTCTATAACCAATATTACCATGAGCACCCTATTTTGCGCGATGGTGTGAGCGAGTCCGACCGCGCCTTGCGTTTGGCTCTTTCGCGTGTTGTGGCGAGTGTAATTTTGAGCGCCATGTCGCTTTTGGGCATCGAAATGCCCGATCGCATGTAAAAACAAGCAAGGACAATGAATATCATCATTCCATATAAAGAGGTTTTCGGATTACGAAAATCAATTGACGATCTAAAAAATTGTCAAGAAGGTAAAACTTTGGCATCAACTGACCTTAATGGTCAACGAATGCCGGGTGTACAGATAGTCTCTTGTGTTGACGAGTACTTAAATCCACAATACAATGCCTAAATTATTTTCAAGTCAAAGCAAAAAGTTTTTGATGCAAATTGACAAACCGGAAAAAGATTTGAATAAATTTATTTGTGATAATTGGCTATCACTATTCCCTCATTTGAGACTTGTGGCTAGTGAATTTTCTCTCACTGGTAATGTTAGAGAGATTGATAAATCAGGGCGCATTGACATCTTGGCCTACAATCCTAGCACCAGAAAATTTGTTGTTTTTGAGCTAAAAAAAGATTATGACCGAAACATCACACAGCAGTCAAGTGATTACTTGGATTTCGTACAAGAGAACTTTGAAAAGGTGTATTTATGTGCCTATCAGACGTATAAATGTGACCTGCCTGAATTTACACAAATCATTAGAGATCAAGTTGAAATAGTTTTAATAGCTAAAAGGTTCAATCCGACACACATTGAACGAGTCAAAAAAAAGAGTAAAGAAAATAATATCACATTAATTAAATATTATTGGTTTGAAGATAATTTGATTTTTATCGACTATATTAATAATGATCCGGATACCTTTAACAATGAATCCGTTAGCGCAAAGAAAATCAATAAAATAAAACAAATTGTCGATCAAGATCCGGATTATTATGCCATTGAACAGTATTTTGGTTTGAAACCGGAAGCGAAAATAGCATTCACTTGTTTCTATGAATTTTTGAAAAAATCAACCAACATTACAATTGAGGCGCAACAATCTAAGATGAAAGTGACAACTTCCAATACAAGTTTTTCGGTTATAGGATTGGGAGGAAAGACAGGGCGTAAAGCTATACTTCAAATCAATACAAATATTGATGTATTGCACGATAAAAAACTAGATATCATAATCGCAGAAGACAGATACAGAGGCGAGGGACAGAAAAAGAAAGGTAGTATCGGATCTGAACGATATGAATTATACCTTCGTAACCTAGATGAGGTCAAACTATTCTGCGAGTTTCTCGAAAACAGTAGTTTGATATAATTTTGTATAAAATAACAAAACAATATGTTTGAAAATTTAAGTGAAAAACTAGAACGGTCGTTCAAAATCCTCAAAGGACAAGGGCGTATCACCGAAATTAATATCGCCGAAAGCCTCAAAGATGTTAGGCGAGCGCTCATCGAAGCCGACGTGAACTACAAAGTAGCCAAAAACTTTACAGACACGGTCAAAGCACAAGCTATCGGCACCGAAGTCCTGCGAGCCGTCAACCCCAATCAAATGATCGTGAAAATCGTGCACGACGAATTGGCTAAATTGATGGGCGGAACATCTAGCGAAATTAACCTCAAAGCCAATCCGGCAATCATTCTGGTGGCTGGCTTGCAAGGGTCGGGAAAAACTACCTTCGCCGGCAAATTGAGTAAACGATTGATAGGACAAGGAAGAAAAGTGGTGCTCATTGCCGGCGACATTTATCGACCGGCCGCAATCGATCAGCTCAAAGTGCTAGGCCAACAAATCGGAGTGGAGGTCTACGCCCAAGAAGGAGCTCTCAACGCCGTGGAAGTGGTGGAAAATGGAGTGAAATGGGCCAAAGACAAAGGCGTTAACACTATTATTATAGATACGGCCGGGCGATTGGCGGTGGACGAAAAAATGATGAACGAAATCTCGGCCATCAAAAAAGCCGTCAATCCAAGCGAAATACTATTCGTTGTCGACTCGATGACCGGTCAAGACGCTGTCAATACGGCACGCGAATTTAACGAACGACTAGACTTCGACGGCGTAGTGCTCACCAAACTGGACGGCGATACGCGCGGAGGTGCCGCCATATCAATACGAGCGGTGGTGGATAAACCACTCAAATTCATGTCGCACGGCGAAAAAATGGACGCGCTCGACGTTTTCCACCCCGAACGTATGGCCGATCGGATATTGGGCATGGGCGATATTGTCTCGCTGGTCGAAAAAGCACAAGAACAATTCGACGAACAGGAAGCCAAACGCTTGCAAGGCAAACTTCGACGAAATGAATTTAATCTAGACGACTTCTTGATCCAAATCTCGCAAATCAAAAAAATGGGCAACATTAAAGATATTGCCTCGATGATACCGGGAGTGGGCAAGGCGCTCAAAAATGTAGAGATGGACAACTCTATGTTCAAAGAGACCGAGGCCATAATTCACTCGATGACACCAAGCGAAAGGCAAAATCCATCGACAATCAACCCTTCACGCAAGGCGCGAATCGCCAAGGGCAGCGGAACCGATGTTGTGGCGGTCAATAAATTGCTCAAACAATTTGAACAAATGCGAATGATGATGACCAAAGTGGCCGCCGGCAAAATGCCTCAAATGCCCAAAATGGGGCGCCCAAGAAGATAATCGCACTCTAAGAAAAAGGCTCGAAAGGAAAAAATATCAAAAAAAAGATGGAAATAATTGATGGTAAGGCCGTTGCGGCGACCTTGAAAGAAGCGATGAAAGCCCAAGTCTGTGCCATGGCCGCACGAGGCGAACGAGTGCCCAAGCTCGTTGCCATTTTGGTGGGCGAAGATGGTGCCAGCCAAACATATGTCAACAGTAAAGAAAAAACGTGTCACGAGATCGGATTTGAGGGGCAAGTGCTCCGCTTTGCGAGCGATATGAGCCAAGAGGCGCTCTTGGGCGAGATCCAAAAGCTCAACCTCGACCCAACGGTCGATGGCTTTATTGTACAGATGCCGCTGCCCAAACACATTGACGAGCAACAAGTTATCGAAGCCATCGATCCACGCAAAGATGTCGATGGATTCCACCCCATCAATTTGGGTCGCGTGGCGTTGGGGTTGAGTCCTGCTTTTGTGAGTGCCACTCCCAACGGGATTATGGAACTGTTGAAGTATTACAAAATCCCAACCGCAGGCAAAAAATGTGTGGTGATTGGCCGATCGAACATTGTGGGGCGGCCAATGTCGATTTTGTTGAGCCAAAAAGGGGTCGATTGCACGGTCACTTTGGCCCATTCGCGCACCAAAAATCTCAAAGAATTATGCTTGGCGGCCGATATTATTGTGGCGGCGCTTGGCAAGGCGGAATTTTTGCGCGGCGATATGGTGAGCCCCGGTGCTGTGGTGATTGATGTTGGTATCACAAGGGTCAAGAGCGAAACTACCAAGAGCGGTTTTCGTCTGTTGGGCGATGTGGCGTGGGACGAAGTGTCGCCTCTTTGTTCGTTTATCACCCCCGTGCCGGGCGGTGTGGGGCCGATGACCATCATCTCGTTGATGCAGAATACACTGAAAGCCAGACTTTTAGCTAATAAAAATTAAAAAAACATAGGCATGAAACAAGGACTACTTTTTATATTGCTGGCTATCGGCATTTTACTGGGCGTGATACTCTCTCCTTTGATGGACAACGATGCGGCACACCATGCGGTGATTGGCCTGAGAATGATGGAAACCGGCGACTGGACAACCATGACCGACATCATAGAACATTACACACCCTATTTCGATAAACCTCACTTGCAATTTTGGCTAGTGGGCCTGTCGTTCAAATATCTTGGCGTGGGGAGTATCGTATATAAACTCAGTTCGCTGATTTTCATTGCTTTATCTTTCTTTTCGACCTATCGTTTAGCCGAGTTCCTCGCGCCACATCGCCAAGCCGGGCAGACCTCTATTTTGGTTCTCGCCTCGATGATGGCCTTTATGCTTGGTGCATCGGTCGATATTCGCATGGACGCCATACTGAGTGGGGCTGTGATTTTCGCTATTTGGCAAGGGGTTCTTTGTGTGTCGAGCGCTTGCCAAGGGCGTTCTAAACTGAGGATTAGCACCTATCTTGGTTTGGCTTTCGGCCTCACGTTGGCCTTCATGTGCAAGGGGCTCTATGGTGTGGTGGTGGTGGGAGCAGCTTTGCTCTTCTATATGATTGGTACAAAACAACTTAGGTGGGTCATTTCGTGGCGATTTTTGCTTGTGATTGGCCTTTTTGCTCTAATGATCATACCCGAATTGTGGGCTTTCTATGAGCAATTTGGTTGGCGCGGGGTTCGCTTCATGCTCTACGACCAAGTGATGATACGCACGGGCGGCGGCATGGGGGCTTCGGGAGCTAGCGACCCATTGTTTTTTGTCCACACCTTGCTCTGGGTTGTTTTGCCGTGGAGTTTGTTGCTCTATTTCTTCGTCGTAAGGTCGCTCTTCACCTCGCGTTTCGACGCCACATACTGGCTCACAGTGCCTAGCGCGGTGAGTATCATCGTATTACTCTCTTTCTCGTCGTTCAAACTACCACACTACTTGAACCCGTTATTCCCTTTGCTGGCCATTTTTCTGGCCGACCAACTATCGGCCTTGCGGCCACGAACGCGACTGCTCTCCGGCGTTGTGCTCACCCAAAAAATAGTTGTTGGGGTGATTGTCTTGGCGGCGGTGGCAACCAATTATTGGATCTTCCCTTTTGATAGTATGTGGCTTGCAGTGCTTTTTGCAATCGCACTATTATATATAGTGTATCTTATTTTCACACCATGGCTCTCGTGGGAAAAGATTGTCTATGTTTGTGTGGCGGCGAGCGCTGTGCTGTGGATTGGTCTGAACGCGAACTTCTATCCTGCCTTGATGCAATACCAGGCGGGCAATGTGGCCGCCAAAGAGTTGGAGGCTCAGGGACAAAAAGCCAAAGATGTATTTCTCTACAAACCACTCGATTACAGCGCCTCATTCGATATTCAGCACGGCGCCATACATCGCATTTTATCGCGAGCCGAGATTGAGGGAAAACAAAATGCAGGTGACAAATTTTTCATTTTCGTAGAGCGCCAATCGGCTCGTGAGCTCATGAGCGACACCATGCTGCACTTTGTTCACACAAAAAGTTGGGTCGACTATCGAGTTACGCGCCTTAATCCAACATTTTTGAACCCAGCCACTCGTGCCCAAATTGTCGATTCGGTCTATCTATTGAAATTTAATTAGAGTGACCTCCAGAAAAATTGAATTTCCGGAAATCACCCCTTAAAAAAAACTATCTCATCACTTGATCTGTAAATACAAAATCATAACTTTGGGCTGCAAGCTCAACTACGCCGAAAGCGCCACCATAGCGCGCGCCTTGCGGGAGCAAGGTATGCAGCCGGCCTCCAAGGGCGAAGCGGCGCAAAAAGTGGTGATCAATTCGTGCGCTGTGACCGCGGAAAGTGAGCACAAAACGCGCGAAATGATCCGCCGCGCGGTGCGCGAAAATCCGGGAGCCGAAATTGTGGTGAGCGGTTGCTACGCCAAACTGCGCGAAAAAGAGATCATGGCAATTCAAGGTGTGAGCCGCGTGGAAACTCAAAAATCGCTGACCGCCTACTCCACTTCGGGGCGCACTCGCTCGTTTCTCAAAGTGCAAGACGGCTGCGATTTTCATTGTTCGTATTGCACCGTGTGGCGAGCCAGAGGAGCATCGCGCAATGCTCCGATCGCCGACCTTGTGAATTCGGCCCGAGCCATTGCCGCCACCGGAGCACGCGAAATAGTGTTGACGGGGGTCAATATCGGCGACTTTGGGCGCACAACCGGTGAATCGTTCTTGGATCTACTTATCGCGCTCGACAAGGTGGAGGGAGTCGATCGTTATCGCATTTCGTCGATCGAACCCAATTTACTCACCGACGAAATTATTGCTTTTTGCGCCTTGTCACCCAAATTCATGCCTCACTTTCACATTCCGCTCCAAAGTGGGTGCAACTCTATTTTGCAAGTCATGGGACGTCGCTATACGGCTCAATTTTTTGCCGACAAAATCGACAGCATAAGAGCCATCATGCCCAATGTTTTTATAGGGGTGGACGTTATCGTTGGCTTCCCGGGCGAAACGGACGATAATTTCACCGACACGATGAGGCTCTTGCAGAGGGTTCGCCCTTCGTTTTTGCATGTCTTCCCTTATTCGGCACGCCCCGATACCCCGGCTGCCGGCATGGAGGGACAAGTGGCGCCCGGGGTCAAAAAAGAGCGCGCGGCACGCCTTGGAGCATTGAGCGAAGAGCTGCTATCCGAATTTACGACCAAGCAACAAAAGGCAGAGCACGCGATCTTGGTGGAGGGACGCGACAAAAATGGCCTGCTTTTTGGTCATACCGAAAATTATATCAGAATGGAGATCGAAGGGGGTGATCAACTAATAAATACGATTGTAAAACGATGAAAAACATTGATTTAACTGCCGTTACATCGATCGCTTTCGATTCACGCGCCGTGGGCGAAGGGTCGCTCTTTGTGGCCACTAGCGGCACTCAACTTGATGGGCACCACTACATCGATAGCGCCATTGCCTCGGGCGCCAAAACAATAGTGTGCCAAACTATGCCCAGCACCAAAGTCGACGGGGTGCGCTACATCAAAGTGGCCGACAGCCACAGCGCACTGGGCGAATTAGCTTCCGCTTTTTATGGCCATCCATCGACAAAGCTTCGCTTGGTGGGCGTCACTGGCACTAACGGCAAGACTACCATCGCCACGTTGCTCTACGATTTGTTCCGCAAATTAGGCTACAAAGTCGGCCTGCTGAGCACCGTTGTCAATCGGATTGACGAGCGCCCGGTAGCCTCCACTCACACCACACCCGACCCTGTGGAGCTGAACGCCCTGCTCTCAGAAATGGTTCAAGCGGGCTGCGACTACTGTTTTATGGAGGTCAGTTCGCATTCCTTGGTGCAACACCGCACGGCAGGACTTAGCTTTGTGGGCGGCATTTTCACCAACATCACTCACGATCACTTGGACTATCACGGCACTTTTGCCGCCTATTTGGCTGCCAAAAAGAGCTTTTTCGACGCCTTGCCCAGCCAAGCATTCGCCCTAACTAACCTCGACGATAGAAATGGCGAGGTGATGCTCCAAAATTCAGCAGCTCATCACTTCACCTACTCCATGCGATCATTGGCCGACTATCAGACCAAAATCATAGAAAGTCACCTAGACGGAACTTTACTACGCATAAACGGCAAAGAGCTGTGGGTTAACTTCTTAGGGCGATTCAACGCATACAACCTGACAGCTATTTATGGCGCGGCAATGTGTCTGGGCGCCGACAAGGAGCAAGTGCTCACGGCACTCAGCACGCTAAATTCGGTGAGTGGACGCTTTGAAACCATGCGTTCGCCATCCGGCATTCTGGCCGTTGTGGACTATGCCCATACGCCGGACGCGCTCGAAAATGTGCTCGATACGATACAAGAAATTCGTTGTCAAGGGAAAATAATTACCGTCGTTGGCTGCGGAGGCGATCGCGACAAAACAAAACGTCCCGAAATGGCACGCATCGCAGCCGAAAAGTCCGATCGAGTGATCCTCACATCAGACAATCCACGAGGAGAAGATCCCGCCGAAATCCTCAGCCAAATGAACGCCGGGCTAGACCCAATACTACGCCGCCACACGCTCACCATAGAAAATCGAGCCGAAGCAATCCGCGCAGCCGTGGCCCTAGCCTCAGAAAATGATATAATCCTTATCGCGGGCAAAGGGCACGAAAACTATCAAGAAATACAAGGCGTACGACACCATTTTGACGACAAGGAACAAATACAACAAGCATTCGCCCAATGACCTACTATCTAGTTCTGCCGCTGTTTTACCTCATTTGCGCCTTGCCCGGCCGCGCGCAACGAGCTTTGGCCTCGTTCTTATATTGGGTGCTCTATCATGTGGTGCATTATCGAGTGAGTGTGGTACGCGGCAATTTGCGTCGTTCGTTTCCCGAAAAAAGCGAGCAAGAACGTGCAACAATCGAAATGAAATTTTATCGTCACTTGGCCGATGTTTTTTTGGAAACGATTATCTTGGCCACAATGTCGGCACGCAAGATCAAAGAGTGCATCGAATTTATCAACGTCGATCAGATCGAGCGATACACTGCGGGTCGTTCGTGGATTGCAGCCATGGCGCATTATGGTTCGTGGGAGTATACTATTTCGTGGGGTTTGCACTCCACTCACGACAAAGTGTTGGCAGTCTATCGTCCGCTGGCCGACAAGGGTTTCGACCGTTATTTCAGACAAATACGCAGTCGATTCGGGGTTGATCCGGTGGCTATGGAGTCGGTGGCACGCGAGTTGGTGCGTTTTAGGCAGAACGGTCAAAATGTAACCTTAGCTTTGATTGCCGATCAGAATCCGCCACGGGTGTCTAATAATTGGGTGACGTTTTTGGGGCAGCCAACTTTATTTTTCAATGGCATGGAGAAATTGGCACATAAATTCAATATGCCGGTTGCTTTTATGCACATTGACAAATTCGACAAGGGTCATTACAAGGCGTGGATGGAGGTGATTTATGATGGTCGGGAGGTGTTGGCTGAAGGTGAGATCACGCGTCGTTATGCGGCTTGTTTGGAGGCGATGATTCGTGAGCGTCCTGAATTGTGGATGTGGTCTCATCGTCGTTGGAAGCACACTCCGAATGAGGATTGATTTTTCGCGAGCTGGTTCAGAGAAGCGAAGTTTTCAAGAGCAGTTAAGAGAAATGAAGCGTCCAAGAACCGGTTAAGAAAAACGCAGCTTTCAAAAACCAGTTAAGAAAAACGAAGTTTTTCCCAAAAAGTTTTGGGTGACTTTTTCAAAAGTCACGATTCTACACGGTGTCTGCACGGCGATTTGCTCTTTGCGCCGCTGGCACCGAGCAGTTTGCTTTTATCCGGCACCTAGCGGTTGCGCGGCTAGCGGTTTGCCTTAGCTGTACAGCTAGGGTCTTCCGCGGTTGCCCACATTTCAATGCCTAAAGGTAATTATCAGCGAGGGTTTGGG
>JAVWYC010000042.1:0-11787 GCA_036661755.1 Mucinivorans sp.
TAAAAAAAAACATTGGCCTCTGCTCCCAAGCAAAAGCCAATGCTAATATAAAATAACGATTGATGTAATACCTTGAATTTACCAAACTCACCACCACCAACTAACTATAAGTTAGTGTGCTATCTATTTGGCCAACTCAACGCGAATGTCATCAAACCTGCGAGCACCAGTCCCCGCCGGAATCAAGTGTCCGCAAATAACGTTTTCCTTCAAGTTCTCGAGCGTATCTACCTTGCCGTTGATTGCCGCTTCGTTGAGCACCTTGGTCGTCTCCTGGAACGAAGCCGCCGAAATAAACGACGAAGTCTGCAACGCAGCTCGCGTAATACCTTGTAGTATCTGATTCGATGTGGCTGGGATAGTAGCCCTCACCTCAACAATCTTCAACCCCTTGCGACGAAGCATTGAATTTTCTTCGCGTAATTGACGCGATGAGACAATCTGACCATCTTTGAGCTCCGTTGAATCACCTTGTGCAGTGACAACTTTTTGTTCAAAAATTTCGTCATTTACCGTCAAAAATTCCCACTTGTCGACCACCTGCTCTTCCAAGAAACGAGTATCGCCCGGATCTTGAATCTTGACCTTGTTCATCATTTGACGAACAATGATCTCGAAGTGTTTGTCGTTGATTTTCACCCCTTGCAGACGATAAACCTCTTGAATTTCGTTCACGATATACTCTTGAACCTTGGTTGGCCCTTGGATCGATAGAATATCGCTTGGAGTGACCGCCCCCTCCGAAAGTGGCATACCGGCACGGATATAGTCGTTCTCTTGTACCAAAATCTGTTTAGATAAGGCTACCAGATATGTTTTTACCTCACCCGAACGCGAGGTGACTATGATTTCACGGTTACCGCGTTTGATCTTACCAAAAGAGACCTCGCCATCAATTTCCGACACAACGGCAGGGTTCGATGGGTTGCGAGCCTCGAAAAGCTCTGTCACGCGAGGCAGACCCCCCGTAATATCACCAGCCTTACCAACGGCACGCGGAATTTTGATCAGAATATCACCGGCCACAACCTTGTCGTTTTCTTTGACTGCAATGTGGGCTCCAACCGGCAAGTTGTATTGTTTCAATTCGTTGCCTTCTTTGTCCACGATACGGATCATCGGGTTTTTGTTTTTGTCACGCGAATCGATGATCACCTTTTCGCGGAAGCCGGTAGCCTCGTCGGCCTCGTTGCGGTAGGTTACGTTTTCCACCACGGCCTCGAAAGATACATGCCCCGAAAGTTCCGAAATAATAACGGCGTTATATGGATCCCAATCGCAAATCAAGTCGCCTTTTTTCACCAGGTCGCCATTTTTGACATAGATCAACGAACCGTATGGCAAGTTGGCCGTATAGAGTGTTATGCCGGTATTTTTGTCGACAATGCGAGCTTCGGCCAAACGTGAGAGCACGATTGTTTGTTTGCCGCTGTCGCTTATGTGATCTACCGAGCGCAGTTCGTCGATTTCCAAGCGGCCATCGTAACGTGCGACAATACTGGCCGATGAAGCTGCTCCACCAGCCACACCACCCACGTGGAAGGTACGCAGAGTAAGCTGTGTGCCCGGCTCACCGATTGATTGTGCGGCAATTACGCCCACAACTTCGCCTTGTTGCACCATACGTCCTGTGGACAAGTTACGCCCATAGCACTTGGCGCAAACGCCTTTGAGGCTTTCGCAGGTGAGCACCGAACGAATTTCCACGCTATCGATTGGTGATTGTTCGATTTTTTCGGCAATATTTTCTGTGATTTCTTCGCCTGCTTTGGCTAGCACTTTTCCGTCGGCCGGGTTGATTACATCTTGCACTGCTGTACGTCCAAGGATACGTTCGTAGAGGGTTTGCACCACATCTTCGTTACGTTTCATGGTGGTGGCTTGCAAGCCGCGCAATGTGCCGCAATCATCTTCTTGGATAATAACATCTTGCGCCACGTCCACCAGACGACGAGTCAAATAACCGGCGTCGGCAGTTTTCAAAGCGGTATCGGCCAGACCCTTACGAGCACCGTGAGTAGAGATAAAGTACTCCAACACAGAGAGCCCCTCCTTGAAGTTAGACAAGATTGGGTTTTCGATAATTTGCGCTGCTTCGGCCGAAGCTTTTTGCGGTTTGGCCATCAGACCACGCATACCCGAGAGCTGACGAATCTGTTCGTTAGAACCACGCGCCCCGGAATCCAACATCATGTAAACTGGGTTGAAGCCCTGTTGGTCGTGGATCAATTGATCCATAACTGTTTTTGTCAGACGACTATTGGTGTGTGTCCAAATATCGATAATTTGGTTATATCGTTCGTTGTTGGTGATTAAACCCATATTATATGAGTCCATCACTTCGCCCACTTGGCGGTAGCCATCGGCCACTAGCGCCTCTTTTTCTTCTGGGATAATCACCGCTTCAAGGTTGAAGCTCAGTCCTCCTTTGAAGGCCATTCGGTAGCCCAAGTTTTTAATATCGTCAAGGAACTTAGCTGTTGCTGCGGCTCCTGCTGTTTTCATCACCAGCCCGATAATATCGCGTAACGATTTTTTGGTCAACAATTTATTGATGTATCCGGTTTCCGCCGGCACATTTTCGTTGAAAAGAATACGCCCAACCGTTGTATCGATAATTTTGCCGGGAGCCAGACGCACCTTAACCTTGGCGTGCAAATCGGCTCGCCCTTCGTTGTATGCGATTTTAGCTTCTTGGGCCGAATAAAATACAAGTCCTTCGCCCTTTACTCCATCGCGTTCTTTGGTGATGTAGTAGAGGCCGAGCACCATGTCCTGCGAAGGAACGGTGATTGGCGCGCCATTGGCCGGGTTGAGGATGTTATGCGAACCGAGCATCAAGATTTGAGCTTCGAGGATTGCCGCATTGCCCAGTGGCAAGTGAACGGCCATTTGGTCGCCATCGAAGTCGGCGTTGAAGGCCGTACAAGCCAACGGGTGCAATTGAATAGCCTTACCTTCGATCAATTTTGGTTGGAAGGCTTGGATACCCAAACGGTGAAGTGTTGGGGCGCGGTTCAAAAGCACGGGGTGTCCTTTGATCACGTTTTCAAGAATATCCCACACAACAGCGTCTTTGCGGTCGATGATTTTTTTGGCCGATTTAACGGTTTTCACCACTCCGCGTTCGATCAATTTACGAACAATAAATGGTTTGTATAGTTCAGCTGCCATATCTTTAGGCAAGCCGCATTCGTGCATTTTCAGTTCCGGCCCCACAACAATTACCGAACGAGCCGAATAGTCGACACGTTTACCGAGTAAGTTTTGACGGAAACGTCCTTGTTTGCCTTTCAAGCTGTCGCTCAGTGATTTAAGCGCGCGATTGCTCTCGTTTTTCACCGCGTTAGACTTGCGCGAGTTGTCGAGCAGCGAATCGACAGCTTCTTGTAGCATACGTTTTTCATTACGCAGGATCACCTCGGGCGCTTTGATTTCGATCAAGCGTTTGAGGCGATTATTGCGAATAATCACACGACGATAGAGGTCGTTTAGGTCAGATGTTGCAAAGCGTCCACCGTCCAAAGGGACCAAGGGGCGTAACTCCGGCGGAATGACAGGGATCACTTTGAGGATCATCCATTCCGGGCGGTTCACTTGTCGGCTCGCACGGAAAGACTCCACCACGCTCAAACGTTTCAAGGCATCGGCCTTACGTTGTTGTGAAGTTTCGTTGTCGGCTTTGTGGCGCAAATCATACGATAAAGTATCGAGATCCAGTCGTTGCATCAACATATACAGAGCCTCGGCCCCCATCAGAGCAATAAATTTATCTGGATTTGAATCGTCGAGTTGTTGGTTTCCTTTTGGCAGCGAATCCAAGGCATCGTGATACTCTTTTTCGGCCAATAGATCCATCTCTTGCACCCCGGTAGCCAAACCTTTTTGGATCACCACATAACGTTCGTAGTAGATCACCGTGTCGAGTTTTTTGGTTGGTATGCCGAGCAAATATCCGATTTTGTTAGGCAAAGAACGGAAATACCAAATATGAGCCACCGGCACAACGAGCGAAATGTGTCCCGAACGTTCGCGACGAACTTTTTTCTCGGTCACCTCCACCCCGCACCTGTCGCACACAATACCCTTATAACGAATACGTTTGTACTTTCCGCAGTGGCATTCAAAGTCCTTCACCGGGCCAAAAATGCGTTCACAGAACAAGCCGTCACGCTCTGGTTTGTAGGTACGATAGTTGATCGTTTCAGGTTTGAGCACCTCGCCACTACTGCGCGAGAGAATATCTTCGGGCGAAGAGAGCGAAATTGTGATACGGCTGAAATTACCAGGTTGTTTTATATCTTTTTGATTAAACATCTTATTTTCAAAATTTTACTTAGTCAAGTTTCACATTCAGGCCCAAGCCTGCAAGTTCATGGAGCAATACGTTGAGGGATTCAGGAATGCCGGGTTGCGGCATATTATCACCTTTCACAATTGCTTCGTAAGCCTTGGCACGTCCAATCACGTCGTCAGACTTGATGGTGAGGATTTCTTGCAGGATATTAGCCGCGCCGAATGCTTCGAGCGCCCAAACTTCCATCTCACCAAAACGCTGACCACCAAACTGAGCTTTACCACCCAGCGGTTGCTGTGTGATGAGCGAGTATGGCCCGATCGAACGAGCGTGCATCTTGTCGTCAACCATGTGACCCAATTTCAACATATATACCACACCCACAGTTGCAGGTTGGTCGAAACGTTCACCCGTGCCCCCATCGCAAAGATAGGTCAAACCGCTGCGCGGAATACCGGCTTTGGCGCCAAATTCGTTGATCTGGTCGAGCGAAGCACCGTCGAAAATCGGAGTAGCAAACTTCAACCCCAAATTGCGACCGGCCCAGCCTAGAACCGTTTCATAGATCTGCCCCAAGTTCATACGCGAAGGTACACCAAGCGGGTTGAGAACGATGTCCACAATCGAGCCGTCTTCCAAGAAAGGCATGTCTTCGTCGCGCACAACGCGAGCCACAATACCTTTGTTACCGTGGCGACCAGCCATCTTGTCGCCCACGCGAAGCTTACGCTTCTTGGCCACATAGACCTTAGCCAATTGCACAATACCGGACGGCAATTCATCGCCATTGGTGATATTGTATTTATCGCGTTTGAGGGCTGCGTCAAGCTCTTTGTATTTGGCCACAAAGTTGTTGATTAGCGCCTTGACCGTGTCGCTCTTATCTTTGTCCGGAGTCCATTTTGTTGGGTTGATGGTCAAGTAGTCCAGCTCTTCGAGTTGACGTAAAGTGAATTTATTTCCCTTTTCGATCACCTCCATGCCGAAATAATCGAGCACCGAAGCCGAAGTCTTGCCATTGAGCACCGTCCAAAGTTTGTCGATCAGTGTGCGACGCAATTCGTTAGCTTTTTCGTTGAATGAAGCTTCCGCTTTGTCGACCATCGATTTTTCGGCCAGTTTGCCTTTTTTGCCACTCTCTTTGTGTACGGCGCGCGTAAAGATTTTCTTGTCGATCACCACTCCAAAGAGCGATGGTTGAGCCTTCAATGAGGCGTCTTTCACGTCACCCGCTTTGTCGCCAAATATGGCTCGAAGTAGTTTTTCTTCCGGTGATGGATCTGACTCGCCCTTAGGGGTAATCTTACCGATCAAAATATCGCCCGGTTTGACATTGGCTCCGATACGAATCACGCCACTTTCGTCCAAATCGCGTGTAGCGTCTTCGCTCACGTTTGGAATATCGGAGGTTAGCTCTTCGACCCCACGTTTGGTGTCGCGAACCTCCATTATATATTCGTCGATGTGTACCGAGGTGAACATATCCTTGCTCACCAAGCGTTCCGAAATCACGATCGCGTCCTCGAAGTTATAACCTTTCCAAGGCATGTAGGCCACTTTCAAGTTACGCCCCAAAGCCAATTCGCCTTTTTCGGTTGCGTAGCCTTCGGTCAAAATCTGACCGGCGACCACCTTCTCGCCCGAACGAACCAATGGACGCAAAGAGATTGACGTACTTTGGTTGGTCTTGCGGTATTTCGGTAATTTGTAGATCGTCACCTCGGGGTCAAACGATACAAAACGCTCTAATTCAGTGTAGTTATAACGAATTTCAATTCGCGAAGCATCGGCAAAGACCACCTGGCCATCGCGTTCGGCCACCACTTGTGTGCGGCTATCGGCCACCACCGAACCCTCCAAACCAGTACCCACAATTGGGGATTCCGATTTGAGCAAAGGCACAGCTTGGCGCATCATGTTGGAACCCATCAAGGCGCGGTTGGCGTCGTCATGTTCCAAGAAAGGGATCAGCGAAGCGGCGATCGAAGCGATCTGGTTAGGAGCAACGTCCATCGCCTCTATCTCTGTTGGTATGGCGGCGGGGAAGTCGCTGCTTTGTCGTGATTTGACAGTTTCGCCAATGAAATGCCCCGAGGAATCCAACTTAGCACTTGCTTGCGCAATAACCAAGCCGTCCTCTTGTTCGGCACTCATATATGTAATGTTCGATGTGTTGACCACACCATCTTTGACCTCGATATATGGGGTTTCGATAAATCCCATATCTGAAATTTTGGCAAACACACACAGCGAACTAATCAGACCAATGTTTGGCCCCTCGGGAGTTTCGATAGGGCACAAGCGACCGTAGTGGGTGTAGTGCACGTCACGAACCTCGAAGCCTGCACGCTCACGCGACAGACCGCCCGGCCCTAGGGCCGACAGACGACGTTTGTGCGTCAATTCGGCCAACGGGTTGGTTTGATCCATAAATTGGCTCAATTGGTTGGTTCCAAAGAAGCTGTTGATAACGCTCGACAAAGTTTTGGCGTTGATCAGATCGACCGGCGTAAAGACTTCGTTGTCGCGAACGTTCATTCGCTCACGGATCGTACGCGCCATACGCGCAAAGCCAACCGAGAATTGACCGGCCAACTGTTCGCCAACCGTGCGCACGCGACGGTTCGACAGGTGGTCAATATCATCAACCTCGGTTTTGCTGTTAATTAGCGAGATCAAGTGTTTGATGATTGCGATCATATCTTCGCGAGTGAGGATACGAGTTTCGCGCGGAATGTCTAGCCCCAATTTGCGGTTGATGCGGTAACGACCAACATTACCCAGATCATAACGCTTGTCAGAGAAGAAAAGCTTGTCAATCACGTCGCGAGCCGTTGCCTCATCAGGTGGTTCGGAGTTACGCAATTGCCTGTATATATACACCACAGCCTCTTTTTCGGAGTTGCAGGTATCTTTTTGTAAGGTGTTATAAACGATTGCAAAATCGTTAGCGGTGGCCGATTCTTTGTGGAGCAAAATACTTTTTTCTCCCGATTCCAATATTTCGGCAATATGGCGCTCTTCGAGCACCGTTTCGCGATCTACGATAATATCGTATCGATCGATCGAAACGACTTCGCCCGTATCTTCGTCCACAAAATCTTCGACCCAAGTGCGTAGCACCCTTGCTGCCAGACGGCGACCGACCGATTTTTCGAGATTTTTTTGATTGATTTTAACCTCATCGGCAAGATCAAAAATTTCTAGAATTTCTTTATCAGTTTCAAAGCCTATGGCACGAAGTAATGTGGTGACAGGTAATTTTTTCTTCCTATCGATATAGGCGTACATCACGCCGGCAATATCGGTAGCAAACTCAATCCACGAGCCCTTGAAAGGGATAATACGTGCCGAATAGAGTTTTGATCCGTTGGTGTGGATCGATTGCCCAAAGAAAACGCCGGGCGAGCGGTGGAGCTGCGAAACGATAACACGCTCGGCTCCGTTGATAACAAATGTGCCCCGAGGGGTCATATATGGAACTGTACCAAAATAGACGTCTTGAATCACGGGATCAAAATCCTCGTGTTCGGGGTCAGTACAGTAGAGTTTGAGTTTGGCTTTCAGCGGTACGCTGTATGTCAATCCGCGTTCTATACACTCGTCAATTGAGTAGCGGGGTGGATCAATAAAATAGTCCAGAAATTCGAGCACGAAATTATT
The DNA here is from genome assembly GCA_036661755.1 of Mucinivorans sp. GTDB lineage: Bacteria > Bacteroidota > Bacteroidia > Bacteroidales > Rikenellaceae > Mucinivorans. Next base: position 7,961 of record JAVWYC010000042.1, read on the forward strand.
TCGTGTATCCGTTATTGGAAAATTCTCTGTAAAAACTTTATAGAGCCCTTCGTCCAGACGATTCTCGGCAGTAGTGTCGAGCTGGAAAAAATCCTTAAAAGATTTCAATTGGACTTCCAAGAAATCCGGATAGTCCATTCTTTGCGAGAATGAGCTGAAATTTATGCGTTGTGGTATGCTGTTTTTTGCCATTTTTGTAAAAAGGAAGAAGCGAGTTGTTTTTAATTTTGAATTTTTAGTTTTGTTTTTTCTGACCCTCACACCACTTGCTTTTTATTGATAATCAGCTGTTTGCGTAGGTCAGAGAAACTCAAAACTAAAAATTAAAAATTAGATAAGGTGTATAGCCACAAAATGCTCTGACCGTTTTTAAGACGGAAAGAGCCTTTCTTGGGGAATTTTGAATCGTGAATTTTGAATTTTCAATCATCGTTCCAGCTATGTTAAACATGTTTACCTTATCGGATAACTACTATTTAGCAAAGCTAATTCGTTGATTAGAAAGTCAAAATTCATAATTCAAAATTACTAAAATTACTTAACTTCAACCGAAGCACCAGCTTCTTCTAGCTGCGCTTTGATTGTTTCTGCTTCTTCTTTAGATACACCTTCTTTGATAGCCTTAGGAGCGCCATCTACCAAGTCTTTAGCCTCTTTCAAGCCCAAAGCTGTGATGTCTTTAACGACCTTAACAACTTGTAGTTTAGCACCACCAGCGTCTGTCAAGATTACGTCGAAAGATGTTTTTTCGGCTGCTGCTGCACCACCTTCTGCTGGTGCTGCTGCTACTGCAACTGCTGCAGCGGCTGGCTCAATACCATACTCATCTTTGAGGATTTGAGCTAGTTCGTTTACTTCCTTAACTGTAAGGTTTACGAGTTCTTCGGCGAATTTTTTGATGTCTGCCATCGTTTTATTTTTTAATTAGTTTTTACTCTGTTATTATTTGTTGTGCTTTTTTGTTATCTTTTTTTGCGGCTCGCTTTCTTGACTTTCGCCAAGAAGAGCTCTCCATCAAACCAATAACACATGGCACAAAGTGGTTTTAGCGATTTTCCAACGTTTTAACCAGACCTGCGATCTTGCCACCAGCTGCTGCTTGTAGGCCCGAGATAACATTTTTGGCTGGTGATTGGAGCAATGCGATAACGTCTGCCACCAACTCGTCGTGAGATTTCAAAGCGACCAAAGAAGCCAATTGACCTTCGCCCAAATAAACGCAATCGTCTACGTAAGCGGCTTTCAATAAAGGTTTTTCGAGGTTCTCTTTTTTACGGAAATCTTTGATAAGTTTTGCAGGAGCGTTACCCACCGAGGTGAACATAACTGCTGTTGAGCCGACCAATACCGAATCAATTTCGGCATTTTCTTTCCCTACTTGGGCCAAAGCTTTGGCAAAGAAAGTGTTTTTCACCACATGAAGTTTAACCTGACCTTCAAAGCATAGACGACGCAAAGCGGCAGTCTTTTCTGCATTAAGGCCCGATATATCGGTCAAGTAGTAATGGGGATACTCACCCAATAAGCCAGCTATTTCACTTGTAAGTTGTAGTTTTTCTTCTCTTTTCATGTGCTTAGTCGACTGATTTAGGTTCTAGCGCAAGCCCTGGGCTCATAGTTGTTGAAAGGTAGATCGAGCAAATGTACGTTCCTTTGGCCGAAACCGGTTTTAGTTTGTTTATGGTGTGCATAAACTCGTGTACATTTTCTACGATTTGCTCGGCTGTGAATGAAATCTTACCCACCGAGGTGTGTATGATACCAAACTTGTCGACTTTGAAGTCGATTTTACCGGCTTTCACCTCTGTGACCGCTTTTGCAACGTCCATAGTTACTGTGCCTGTTTTAGGGTTTGGCATCAAGCCACGAGGGCCCAATACACGTCCCAGAGCACCAACTTTGGCCATCACACTTGGGGTACAAATAATTACATCAATATCGGTCCAACCAGCTTTGATTTTATCGATATATTCATCTAGTCCGGCGAAATTTGCTCCTGCGGCCATTGCTTCGTCCACCTTGTCGGGAGTACAAAGAACTAACACGCGAACATCTTTCCCCGTACCGTGAGGTAGTGTTACAACGCCACGAACCATTTGGTTCGCTTTACGTGGGTCTACGCCCAAACGTACGTCAACGTCGACCGAAGCATCGAATTTGGTGAAGGTGATCTCTTTAAGCAGCTCAGCGGCCTCACCCAGTTTGTATTGTTTGCCGGGAGTTACCTTAGCATACGCCACTTTTTGATTTTTTGTGAGTTTCATCGTCTTTACTTCTTTAATGGAGATTCGCCATTGACCTTAATACCCATCGAACGAGCCGTACCAGCGATCATACTCATCGCACTCTCGACCGTAAAACAATTCATGTCCACCATTTTCCCTTCGGCGATTGTACGCACTTGGTCCCAGGTGAGCTCGCCAACACGCTTACGATTAGGTTCGGCCGAGCCGGATTTAATCTTCGCTGCTTCTTTGAGCTGAATTGCCACAGGCGGTTGTTTGATGATAAAGTCGAAGGACTTATCGCCATAAACGGTGATAATAACAGGAAGTACCTTTCCGGCTTGATCCTGTGTGCGGGCATTAAACTGTTTGCAGAAGTCCATAATGTTCACACCCTTAGAACCCAATGCAGGGCCTACTGGAGGTGAAGGATTAGCTGCTCCGCCTTTAATTTGCAGTTTAATAAAAGCCGCAATATCTTTTGCCATAGCTTTCTTTTTGTAATTTTGATCTTTTGTATTGCTTGTTTCTACTTAGTTGCCAAACCGTAACATCTAACTAGTAATTCAAAACAAGAAAAGGAAAATATCAAAATCGGATTAATTACTCTTTTTCTACTTGCATGAAGCTCAACTCCATAGGAGTCTTGCGTCCAAATATTTTGACAGCAACTGTCAATCGACGACGAGCCACGTCTACCGCTTCGATGGTTCCAATAAAGGAAGCAAATGGACCATCGATAACCTTGACTGCCTCTCCCACCTCGTATGGGATTTCGTTGACCGCCTCGCTCTGTGACATTTCGTCTACTTGACCCAAGATTCGAGTGACCTCGGCCTCGCGAAGTGGCGAAGCGTGAAGCATCGATTCTTTGGTGTCGGACAAAAAGCCAAGAACACCGGGAATGTTGCGCAAAATAAGGGGTACCTCGCCCGTCATGGCGCATTGCACCAAAACGTAACCGGGATATGATACACGTTCTTTGACGACTTTTTTGCCGCGAACAACGCTATATACTTTCTCTGTCGGAATAAGGACTTGAAGGATATGTGACTCCAAGCGCAGGGTACGGATTTCAGCTTCAAGATATTCCTTGACCTTCTTCTCCTTGCCCCCGATGGCCTTCAACACATACCAATTAAAATTGCTTGGATTACTCATCACTCGTTTTTATATGTTAGTAGAGCAACGAATAAATAGACTTCATCACGTTTTCAAAGGTGAAGTCCATAGCCAAAACAACCACAGCAAAGATAACCGAAGTCACCATCACCAGAATTGCACTGCTCTGAAGCGATTTCCACGTGGGCCAAGTCACCTTGTCTACCAGTTCCTTGTATGCCTCTTTTACGTAAGTCTTCATTTGTTTGAATTTTTAATCTTAAATCTCGAATGTCGAATCTTTGCGCATCACACTTACTTGGCTAGGCGCTAAAACTCAAAACCCAAGACCCAAAATTCATCATTAAAAAGCAGGGGTGGAGGGATTCGAACCCCCACAGGCGGTTTTGGAGACCGCTATTCTACCCTTAAATTACACCCCTATGAATTTCGGAGTAAGAGTTGCCCGGACACATAGTGTGATGCAAGACAACTCTTAGA